>JASHRB010000592.1 GCA_030037575.1 Candidatus Sulfotelmatobacter sp.
GCGCCTTGGAATCAGTCTCCCTAACAAGCGGGCACTCCACTGACTCTACGTCGTCAAAGTGCTGAATTGTGTTCTGCTATGGAATCGCAACTCTACGGTTAAAGTGACCGATTTCTGGAGAACTGCCACGTACATGCAGCAGCAGCTCGCGCCAATTACGGGTTTTCGCCCCCGGTTTTGTACCAGCCTTTAGCTAGAGAGCCACCGCGATAGCAGGCAGAAATTTCGGAGCCTGTCGCGCCTTTGCCGTCTGTTCGAAAGCGTACGCCAAGCGGATCAAACCAGGCTCGCTCCAGGCTCGGCCGAAGAAAGAAATGCCGACGGGCAAGCCCGAGATAAATCCCGCCGGCACATTGATATTCGGATAACCCGCAACCGCCGCCGCATTTGAGCTTCCTCCGGCGACATGGTCGCCATTGAGTAGATCAGTAAGCCACGCCGGGCCACCCGTTGGCGCAACGATAGCATGGAGACGGTATTTGTCCATCGTCGCATCAATTCCTTCCTTGCGGGCAAGCTGATGATTCGTATCGAGCGCGTCGAGATAAGCTTTCTCGCTGAGCGGTCCTTTGGCTTCGGCTTTGACAAATAAATCCTGCCCAAAATAAGGCATTTCCTCCCCCCGGTTACGCTCGTTGAATTCGATGATTTCTTTCAAGGTATGCACCGGCGCCGATAAGCCAAGCCGCCCCAAGTAGGCGTTCATGTCTGCCTTAAGTTCATATAGCAGCACCAATAGCTCGGACGCATCAAACTTGCCCAAAGTTTCGATATCGGCGGGATCGACTAATGTTGCCCCCTGCTTTTTCATCGCCACGAGCGCCTGCTCCATGAGAGCATCGACCGCATCGTTGAAACCAAAGTATTTTCTGGCCACGCCGATTCGCGCGCCCTTCAAGCCGTTGGAATCGCAGAACTGCGCATAATCGGTGTAGGACCTTCCCGCACTCGCTGCAGTTGCAGAGTCTCGAGAATCGACGCCAGTCAGTGCGCCCAGCAAAATCGCGGCGTCGCGCACCGTGCGGCACATCGGACCGGCACCATCCTGGCTGTGAGAAATGGGAATAATTCCGCTGCGGCTGATCAAGCCAACGGTGGGTTTGATTCCCGCGAGTCCGTTCGAGGAAGACGGACAAACAATGGAACCGTCCGTTTCTGTGCCGATGCCAACTGCGCACAAGTTCGCTGAAATGCCCGCGCCCGTCCCCGAGCTTGACCCGCACGGATTGCGATCCAGCGCATAAGGATTCTTGGTCAGCCCTCCGCGGCCGCTCCAGCCACTGGTCGAGTGGCTGCTACGAATGTTCGCCCACTCGCTGAGATTCGTCTTGCCTAAAATCACCGCGCCCGCGGCACGAAGTTTTTGCGCCACAAAGGAGTCCTGCGCCGGCTCCGATCCCACCAGAGCGAGCGAACCGGCGGTCGTCATCATCCTATCGGCGGTGTCGATGTTGTCTTTGATGAACACCGGAATTCCGTGCATCGGTCCGCGCGGTCCTTTCGCCTTCCGCTCCCGGTCGAGAGCATCGGCAATCTCCAGTGCATCGGGATTCAACTCGATCACGCTGTTGACCGTTGGCCCATGCTTATCGACCTCGTCGATCCGAGCCGAATATTTTTCGACGAGCGAGCGCGCGGTGAATCTACCGCTGCTCAATCCGTCCTGTAACTCGGCGATCGTAATTTCGTCGAGCTCGAAAGGTCTGATCTCAGGAGTCGCGGGAACGGACGCCGTTTCTCGCGCGGTGCGGAGCACCGAACATAAGGGAATAACGCTTGCGGCTGCACCGCCCACCAGCGAAGTTTTAAGAAATGAACGCCGGCTGCCGCGGATCTGGCTCTTCTTTTTAGTCATGGTCTGCCACGTCCAGGTCGCACAATTCGGTAAATCGCAACCGAACATAGTAACCCATGCGTAGCAGGTATGAGGGTGAGAGCCGGCAATGCAGCGGAGTCGACGCCTAGGTCGGTGCGGCCTCCAGCCGAGACGGTGCAGCGATCGGCCTGCTCGAAGCCAGTAGCAGATGTTGCGCGTGGGCGCAAGGATTGTAATTCTCCTCGGCATACCAGGCGCCAGAAAAAGGATCGCTAGGCCTCGCAGCCGTGCAGCGCTGCCCGTGAACGCTGTCAAGGAAACTGTGTTGGATGGGAGGACGCTTCAATCGCCCCCGGATCAGCCCCCACACTGCCTCAATTGGTCGAGAAAAGAGAAATCTCCTCCACCAATGCTCGCTGCCGGCGCCCGCATGAGGTCGCAGGCCGATCTGAAATGGTGTACGCCTACCGACCGCAGCTTGGTCGCACCATGATTGAAGAGTTCCTGCTGCCGCCGCTGACTGGGGCAGGTTTCGTAAATCATCAGCTTGATTGCGAAAATGGGTGAAAATGGATATCTCACCATGCGAGAGAGAAAGAGAGAGAACGTGACGATTACCTGTGGGCAGCTTTGTCTCGCGCATGCAGAGATTACGGTTGGCATGGTTGGCATCAATTAGGTCATTGTCCTGTTGGTCACCTTGGCCTAATACCTTTCGTTTGGCGCGAGCTGCACTTCGGGTCGGCAACAAGCTGCGCCCCGCCGGGTTTGCTTTGAAAGAAGCACTTCTGTAAGGAACAGTTCCGTGTGACCAGCGAGGGGGGGCCATGTACCGAAGGTTCCTGAAAAGTTTCGCGATTGCACTGTTGCTGCATGCGACCGGCTTTGGGCAGTCGGCGCAGGCGTTAGGGGATGTTGCGCGCGCGAACCGCGAGAAACTGGCGGCCCAGGAGGCAGCGGGAACCATGCCCAGGGTGATTACGAATAAAGACCTTCCCGCTGACCCGCGGCAGGTCCAGGAGGCCAGCGCCTCGCAGCCCATGACCATGGTGTCCGGCGTCAACAGGTCGTTCTCGGGGCGCTCTTCGGAGCAGCGCTCGGCCGAACAAAGCCTGGCCGAGCGGCGTGCGGGTGAACAGTGGCGAGGACGCATCCAGGCGCAGGAAAGCATGATCGCCGATCTGCAAGCGCGCATCGACCAGATGAATGCGTTGATGCATCCCGCTGGCGGCAGCGCCCAGTACGAAGGACCGTATAACCGGTATCAGGCGAGGCAGATGCAACGCGTGGCGCAGATGCAGGAGAAGCTCGATCAGCAAAGACGAAGACTAAATATGATGCAGGAGGCAGCAAGGCGCGCGGGCATGCACACCTCGGTATACGATCCGTAGAGCTTGCAGCTTTCAACGCTACATTTCGGATGGGAAAATTAATGCCCGAAACTGCCTGCCGCAGCTTGAGGATTCCGGCGGGGAGAATGCCAGGGTGCTCATAAAAAGGGATGTCAACACCCCCTCGACCGGAGTCGAGAATTGTTTCTCGAGCTCCACCCAGTTTGCATATGCCTCGCTGGGGCAGGTTTGCCTTCTCGTCTTCATGCGTTCGAATCGAAGACCGACTGGAACAGCTTCCGGGCACGAAACAGGTGACGGTGCGTGGCGACCAAGCATACGATACGGCGGACTTCGTGACCGACACGGCAGCCGCGTACAACCTCGTTCGCATGGGGAATCCGGTGCTTCGAAAACGGCATCACTCAAGCCCGCAGCGCAGAACCACATCTGGGGGATCTAAGAACGCCTAACAAAACCTCCTTTCATAGGCAAGCCCTGGAAATGCTAGGACCGGTTCCGTTCGGGATCATCCATGGCTAAAGAACTATTGCCTGATCGGTTGTGGAACCTGATCGAGCCGTTTATCCCGGTATCTAAGGCAAAACCAAAGAGTGAACGGCCGCGTCTAGCTCTAGCAAACAGGGCATGTCTCGCAGGCATTGTATTCGTTCCGCTCGGTGGAATTCCCTGGGGAATGCCGCCGCAAGAAATGAGCTACGGCTCCGGCATGACTTGCTGGCGACGTTTGCGTGAGTGGGCAGGGGCAGACATCTAGCAACTGATTCGTCTCGTTCTGCTGGACTGACTGGCACGCAAACGGCAGATTGATTGGTCAGTTGCGGTCGTCGATGGCAGCTCGATGAGAACAGTTTTTGCGGCAACAGACTTGTCCCACTCTTACGGATGAAGCGAAACTGGGCAGCAAGCGCCATCTGATTTGCGATGGCGGTGGTATTCCGCTGGCGATTCAACTCACTGGGGCTAACCGTAACGACTCGACCCAAGCGCTCTCCCTAATTGACGCCATCCCTCTTTTGCATGAAGATTGCGGACGCCCACGTCACCGTCCGGATTGCGTTATGGGTGGCCGCGGGTATGATGCCGAAGCAATTCGCCGATGTCTACCTAACCGAGTCCTTATCCTTTTTCTTGCAAAGCGCAACACCGACTACGGTAGCGGACTGGGCCGATGGCGGTGGGGTGCAGCGGACTTTTGCATGGCTGAACCAGCTTCGCCGACTACGAGTGGGTTACGAAAAGCGGGCAGCTTTTATGACTTGGCGTGCGCTTCATCTGCTGGAAACCTTGAAGCTTCGCGGCTGGTATCTGATAAGTCCGGGCTGGCGAAGTAAAGCTCGGCGTACTTTTACTGCTTCGCGTACTCGGCTTTCGCTTGATTGTAGATCGGGATGTCGGAACCGACGATTCCAGAGGCGGAGGAAGCTTGGTAAGCGGCGAACGCACCGAACCTGGGCTGATCGGTGCAAGGTGCTCGTTTTCACCGGCATGAACCTACGGATATTTGACTTCCCTCATACAATAGCAATCAGGCTTTTTCGCGTACCCTCCTTGGGTGGGGCGCAATGTGGGGGGATTGCGATGGAACCTACACTTTCCTCACTGGTCGAGGCCGCCGAGCGGGGGGACCCTTCCGCTACCGATGCTCTTTTCAGCAAGTTGTACGCTGAGCTTCATCGCGTTGCCAAGCGTGAATTGGCCCGACAAGGAGTTACGGTGAGCTTGAGCGCCAGCACATTGCTTCATCAGGCATACATTGAGATGGCGGCAAGGGATGAAACCTCTTTCCCGGATCGGGCCAGATTCATGGCGTATGCTTCTCGAGTCATGAGGGGTTTGATTATCGACCACGCCCGTACCCGTAGCGCCCAGAAGCGTGGAGGCCAATTTCACATTACCTCTACGGGATCGGCTTTGGACCATCCGGCTGATGAGCGCGAACTAACGCGCATCGGGGAAGCTCTGGACGAGCTTGCTCGGACTGATCGAACGCTTGCGGAGATCGTCGATATGAGATTCTTTTGCGGTTTCACGTTTTTTGAAATCGCCGCCATGAAGGACATATCGGAGCGGACGGCACAGCGGCAATGGGAAAAGGCGCGTATTTATCTGCACCGGAAGATGGCGCTGGATCTGGAGGCCTGAGTGCCCACTTTAACTCCGGAGCGTTGGCAGCAAGTCAGCCCATATCTCGATCAAGTTCTGTCGTTGCCTGAAAGCGAGCGGCGTGCCTGGTTGGAATCATTTCGCGTCCAAAGGCCGGATTTAGCAGGCCTACTACAAGATCTTCTGGAGGAGCACCGTGCTCTGGCACAGGAGAAGTTCCTCGAACGGCCCCCAATTGAAGCAGCGTATTGCGCGCCTCCGCCCGGGCAGAACATCGGTGCGTACACTTTGATATCGCCGATTGGGCAGGGTGGCATGGGCACGGTCTGGCTGGCAGAGCGCAGTGATGGGCACTTCGAGCGGCGGGTAGCCATCAAGTTCCTGCATCTTTCCGTTGCGGCCAACGGCAAAGAACGATTCAAGCGCGAAGGTAGGATTCTCGGCCAGTTGGCACATCCACACATTGCCGAATTGATCGATGCGGGGGTGACTGCGAGCGGGGAGCCCTATCTCGTTCTTGAAAACGTACAGGGAGAACACATCGATGAGTTTTGTGACCGCCATAAGCTCGACGTAGAGGCACGCATCAAACTCTTCCTGGACGTGCTTGAGGCTGTTGCCCATGCCCACGCGAATCTCGTAGTTCACCGCGACCTCAAGCCATCCAATGTCCTGGTCACTAATAATGGCAAAGTGAAGCTGCTGGACTTCGGAATCGCGAAGCTGCTGGGTGATGAAACGAATCCGGCCGCCGCGACCGCGCTGACTATGGAAGGGGGCGGAGCTCTGACGCCTCTGTTCGCGGCGCCTGAACAAGTCACCGCCGGCACGGTAACGACCGCAACCGATGTTTATGCCTTGGGTGTGCTGCTCTATATCCTTCTGACCGGACAACATCCCGCGGGATCGGAACTGCACTCTCCAGCAGAGTTGGTGAAGGCTATCGTGGAAACTGAGACGCCGCTAGCCTCCGAGGCGATTGTCTCGGCGGCGAGCAAGGACGTGGCACAAAAACGGAGTACCACGCCCGAGAAACTCAGTCGCCAGCTTCGCGGCGATCTGGACACAATTCTTGCCAAGACTTTGAAGAAGGCCCCAGCAGAGCGGTACAGCTCCGTGACAGCTTTTGAAGATGACCTTCGGCGCTATCTTAAGCATGAGCCGATCGACGCCCGGCCGGACACAATCGCGTATCGCGTCGCTAAGTTTGTGCGGCGGAACCGGCTCAGCGTTGGGGTCGGGATTCTGGCCCTGACCGCAGTCCTTGGCGCTTCTGGGGTGGCCGTGTATCAGGCGAGACTTTCTCAAAAGCGTTTTCAGGACGTACGCAAACTGGCGCACACGTTTGTATTCGATCTGCACGACGAAATAGCGAAACTCGAAGGTTCGACGAAGGCCCGGGAGATGATGGTGCGGACTGGCCTCGATTATCTAGACAACCTTTCGCGGAACGCCGGCCGTGACCAGGAGCTTCAGAAGGAAATCGCCGCGGCATACTTGAAGATGGGCGATGCCCAAGGGTTTCCTACGAGACCCAACCTTGGGCGGACTGCAGACGCCTTAGTAAGCTACCAAAAAGCCGGTGCCATCTATCGTAAGATTTCTGCACAAAATCCCGTCTATTTGCCGGATCTGGCAAAGTATTACCTCGCCT
>JASHRB010000593.1 GCA_030037575.1 Candidatus Sulfotelmatobacter sp.
CGCCATCCTATCGGTGATCGAAACCTGTCGCCGGCTGAAAATCTCGGCACGAGATTATTTATTGGGAGTTCTTCCCGGCTTAGCCGACGTGCGCGTTTCTCGTTTGCCCGCCTTCACCCCAACCGCCTGGGCTGCCCAGCGTCAGTAGAAAAGCAGAACTCGTATTCGTCAAGGATGTGTTTGCACTGACGCTTACGGTGCTTCGGCAGTGCGGTGGAGCTGCCAAACCTTCTGGGTTCAAAACCGCGAGCATGACTCCTTCCGCATCACGCAGCGCATTTTTCTCAGGTACTCAAGCGTCTTTTGAAGCCCCCTGAGGCCTACATTTCACGCAGCTTCAGCAACACGGAATTAGATCATTAAGATCTTTACCTCTAGAAGGTTGCGTCACTGGTGCGAGGTGCGAGAAGCCGGAAGGCGCGCCACTCGCCCTTACCACTTTGCCGCTGCTTAAAAACCCCACTGACCTTCCGGCCCCTGTTACCTGCCCTTCCGTGTTCGGTGAGGTCACCGACTTTTGATATCTGTCGAATGGAAAAGCCCTCCCCTAGAGTCAATCTGGTGGACTTGAACCCTTAGTCCCCCCAACTTCGTTCTAAGGGATGCCAGAATGCACCGCAGACCGTTTCTAGCTCTTCATCGAAAACCGGGATTAAGCCGCATCTTCTCCTTACAGTTCGTGATTCTCTGCATTTGCGCCCTGCTGACCGTTGCGTGCGGTTCGTTAACGCAAAATTCAGCAAATTCTGCCGCCTCCACAAATCTTTGCACGGAATGTGCAAGGGTCAGCATTTCGCCGGCCAACCCGTCGGTCCTAGCCGGTGAGCAGGTCCAGTTCAGCGCCACCGTGACCAACACCAGTCACTCTGCGGTCAACTGGTCCGCAAGCGAAGGAAGTATCACACCCTCTGGATTGTTCACCGCTCCGGCGAACACAAATGTCAAGACGATTACTGTGACCGCTGCCAACGTTGCGCAACCCACGATGAAGGCGAGCACAACGGCTTCCGTGACCAACGCCAAGCTGACGATGACCACTTCTTCCATTCCAGCCATATCCGCAGGTATTCCCTACAATGCGCCACTGACGGCAAGCGGCGGAATCCCGCCGTACAGCTGGAAGATCATTTCTGGTTCCCTACCCAGTGGGCTGCAGTTGGGAGCCAGTTCCGGAACCATCTCTGGGGACGCGACCCAGAGCGGAACTTTCAGTCTGCTTATCGCCGTGACCGATTCGGGCGGGCATGAAGCTCAGCAGAATTTCACTCTTTCGGTATCGCATTCGAGCCCCACTTGCGGTCCTCCAAACTACAGCTGTTCGCGCACAGACGATGCCGTCGTGCCCCTCTCGACAGTGCCGAACGTCGGCAATCTGACGGGCGCCAACATGGTGGTTACCGACCCCGAGTTTGGCAACTCCATCGTTCGCGTGACCGATGTGGACACCGCGCCCAATCAGAAGAACGTTACGTTTGTGGCCGCCAGCGGCGGCAGTTCCAACGCGAATACCTGGAACGTCGATTCCAGTCTCATTTTCGTGCAGGATACAAATGCTACCGGCTATCCCATGACGTTCGACTCTTCCAGCATGCAGGCCGCCAGGATGTATGTGTCGAGCTTTCCCAGTACCGGCGGAATGACGGTAGCAGCCGGCTATTTCTCCTGGAGTCGCGTAAATCCCAATTACCTGTACGTGCTGTCCGGCACGAAAATCATGTTTTACGACTTCACCAACCGGCAGGTTGCGCCGTCGGCACAACTGCTCTATGACTTCACGAGCAGCGCGAATTGCCTGCCCCCCGGCTTCACGCCAACCTGGCAGGATTTTGGCGGCGTTAGCGAGGGAGACACCGCTTTCGCGGTGGGGTTTTCCAACACCGGGTTCCAGGGTACAGGCACCTACACCGCCATCTATACGGCGGGCAAAGGTTGCACCCTGGTGAATACCCGCACCGGTCAGATCACGTCCGATTGGGGGGAGACCGGCAGCATGTCTACTTCTGATCGTTTCACCTTGCACGATGCCTTCATCACCAAGAGTGGCGGATGGGCCATTCTGGGTTCTACCAATTGCCTCGCTTCGACCTGCGGAAAGGGGCCGTATTTCTGGCAGGTCGGGACCACGACCGTTACCGTTTGCGGACCGCCCCACACGACTCAGCTCTGCGGCGGCCATTGGACCGCAGGTTACAGTCATTGGGCCAACAATGACCAGGACCCCATTGGCCAGTATCACTCGCGGCTCTTTGACGACCTGAACGCGTACGCTCCGATTATTTCTGTTCTTCCGTCCGGCTTATTTTCGCCTCTGGATCAGCATCCTTCCTGGAACAATGTGAATCCCGACGATAGTCTGCCTTTTATTTCTTCGACGTGGACCACCGCAACCCCGATCACCACCGCCTGGCAGAACGAAATTCTGGGCGTCTCTCCCACCACGGGCACGGTCTGGCGATTTGCGCATGACTTCATCACCGCCCAATCGCAAAGATTTGACGATAAGGAAGCCATTGGCCAGGTTTCGCAGGATGGCCGCTTCTTCATGTTCAGTTCCGACTGGATGGGAACTCTGGGGTCGGAATCCGGCTCTTCCACCTGCACCATCGGAAGAAACTGCCGCGGGGACGTTTTCGTAGTTCAGCTGAACTAGCCCGCAGTTTTTCCCGTGAACTATGCCGGCCATCGCCCTGAAAGTTGGCGAACGGCGCGTGCTTCGCGAACCCGAAAAATAGCTGCTGGTGTGGCTTGCGGCGCCAGCATCTGCACTCGATGCCGCCGGGAAGCCTCGAATTTAGCGTGTACAATTCTTCTTTGGCGAGAGGCCATGACTCAGATTGTTGAAAGCAAAGCTGATCCAATCGTGGACGGCAATGCCGGCGACCGGAGCCGCAGGCCTGTCTTCGTCATGGGATGTCACCGATCGGGGACCAATCTTCTCTATGACACGCTGCTCTCGGCCGGCGGGTTTGCCCTCTATCGCGGGTACCTTCCTATCTATAAGATCCTCATCCCGCGCTTCGGCCATCCCCGCAATCCTGCGAGTCGGCGTAACATCGTCGATGCGTTCCTGCGAAGCAAGGGTTTCGCAAGGACCGGGCTGCGGGCTTCGGATCTGTCTTGCAAACTGTTGGAACGCTGCCACACCGGTGGCGACTTCCTGCGCGTCGTGATGGGTGAGATCGCGGAACATCAGGGTGCGGGTCGTTGGGCAGTTTACGATCCGGACAGCGTGCTCCATGTCCCCAGAATCAAAGCCGACATTCCGGACGCACTCTTTGTGCACATCATCCGGGACGGGCGTGACATTGCTCTGTCGCTCACGAAAATGGGCGGATTCCGCCCTTTTCCCTGGAGTCACCGCTCCCGCGGATTGCTTGAGACCGCGTTGTACTGGGAGTGGATGGTGCGCACCGGAAAGCGCCACGGCCGCGAGATTCCTGCAGACTATTTCGAAATCCACTACGAAGAACTGGTGACCCGGCCTTGTCCGACGCTGGAGAAGCTGGGGCAATTCCTGCATCACGACCTCGACTACGACCGAATTCAAAGCGCCCAGCTCGGAAGGCTGAGTGAATCGAATTCTTCGTTCCTTGACGAGGCCCCGGCGGTGCGCGAGCACCCGGTGAATCGCTGGAAAGAGAGATTGCCGCAGCAGGAGATCGCTGCGCTGGAAGCTCTCATCGGTCCCTGCCTGGACGAGTGCGGCTATGATTTGACGACCACGTTGAGACAGCGCCTGAGTTGGCGGCGGCAAATCATGGCGGCCGCGTACCCGCGGTTCCTCGATGCCAAGCTGTGGCTTAAGTCCAACACTCCGGCGGGGCGTCTGGCCAATCTTTCCGCACTCGAACTCTCCGATCCGCCCGATGTGAACTAGCAAACCTGCGGCAGGGACGCGGCAGGCTTTGCGCGTATTTGGCACGGTTGCGAAGAACCATTAAAATCAAGCTTGCGCGGGGCAGGCATTGCAGCTGAGAGAAGAAATTGACCACCGCATCGCTGGTGGGGACGCGTGGGGCGCTTCGCGTTGCCTGACCGAACTTTGGCAGCAGGAGAGCAGTGCGGCGGTTGCCTCTTTCCTGGTTTCCCGGTACGAAAAGTTGCGCGGGGCCAGGCCTTTTACTCCTCACCGCCTGGCGATCCTGCGGTCTTTCACGCTTGAACCGGTCGTGCCGGTGCTGCGCGCCGCTGCCTTCGTCGCAGGTGTCGACCTCAGGGTGCATCTCGGCGGCTTCAACGCCTATCCGCAGGAAATTCTCGATAGGGCCAGCCCGCTTTATTCGTTTGCTCCCGATACGGTGATTTTGGCGGTGCAGACGCGCGACCTCGCCCCAGAACTTTGGAGTGACTATGCGGATCTGGCGGCGGACGCCGTACCACCCGCGATCGCGCGCAGTGTCGCTTCCTTGCAGTCCTGCGTCAGAAGGTTTCGCCGGCATTCGGTTGCCAATCTCGTCGTGCACACGCTTGAGCAGCCTCCCATGGCAAGCCTGGGTGTGCTTGACGCACAAACCGACGGTGGGCAGTCGGCGGCCATTCGACAGATTAACGACGGGCTGCGAGGCATCTGCCACGAACTCCGCGGCGTCTATTTGCTGGATTATGGCTTACTGGTGGCACGCCATGGATACGCGCACTGGCACGACGAGAGTAAATGGCTCACCGCCCGCATGCCAATCAGCGCCAGCCACATCACGCACATGGCACAGGAGTGGCTTCGCTTCTTGCTTCCGCTCGCCGGCCACACGGCAAAGGCGGTGATTGTGGATCTCGACAACACCCTATGGGGAGGCGTAATCGGCGAGGATGGAATGCAGGGCATCCGCCTCGGTCAGGAATACCCCGGCGCCGCCTACCAGGCGTTGCAGCGCGCCTTACTGGATTTGCACCGCAAGGGAATCCTGCTCGCGGTGTGCAGCAAGAACAATCTCGAAGATGCGATGGAGGTTCTTGGAAAGCACCCGGACATGCTGCTGAAGCCCGAGCATTTTGCGGCCATGCGCATCAACTGGAGCGACAAAATCCAGAATCTTCGCGAGATTGGCGTCGAACTCAACATCGGTATCGACGCGATTGCATTTCTCGATGACAATCCGGTGGAGCGCGCCCAGGTTCGCGCCCACCTTCCGGAAGTGACGGTGATCGAACTTTCCGGCGATCCTGCGAAATACGCGGACGCTGTGCGCGATTCGCCCGTCTTCGAGCGCCTCATGCTTTCGGAGGAAGACCGCCAGCGTGTCTCCTTTTACGCGAGCGCGCGGGCGCGTGCGAAGGCCGAACAGAGTTTCGCATCCAAGGAGGATTTTTTCCGTTCGCTCGAACAAGAGGCGGAAGTCGACACCGTCGGGCCAGCCACTCTGGCCCGGGTCGCGCAGTTGACGCAAAAGACCAACCAGTTCAACCTCACGACCCGGCGCTACAGCGAACAGCAAATCAGCGAACTCGCAAATCGCCCCGGTTGGCGGGTGGTGTGTTTGCGCATGCGCGACCGCTACGGAGATCATGGTCTGGTGGGCGTTGCCATCGTTCAATTTGCCGCCGGGTCGAGTGAGATCGACACCTTCCTGCTAAGCTGCCGGGTGATCGGCCGGTCGGTCGAAACCGCCCTGCTGTCGCACCTGGTGGAGACCGCCCACGCCCGAGGAGCGCAGTTCATGCGAGGCTGGTTTTTTCCCACGCGAAAGAATGCCCCGGCGAAAGACTTTTATGCGCACCATGGTTTCCAGCAAGAGTCCAGCAACAGCGAGGGTTCACTGTGGACGCTCGACTTGCACAAGGCAGAGATCGCGTGTCCCGAGTGGATCAAGGTTCGGGTTCTTGCGGGAGCGAAATTCTGATGACAGATGTCGCGGAGCGAGTGAAGAGCATTGCATCGGATGTCTTCGGAGTCCCCGCACACAAGATCTTCCCCGATTCCTCTCCGCAGACGCTGGAGCGATGGGATTCCACACAGCATCTCACGTTTGTTCTGGCCCTGGAGGAGACCTTTCAGCTTCAGCTCTCCCCTGAAGAGACAGAGAGAATACGCACGGTCGGCGACGCGGTCAGGCTCGTGGAAGAAAAAATTCAGGTCACAGGCGAGTAAATTCAATTCTCCAAGGGAAGACGATTCAGGCCACCGGATGCCCATCGCTATTGAATCCTATCGGGAGGAACATCAGAATGCCGTACGGGCATTCAACCAGCGCTTGCGAGCCGGGACCGCGGAACCCGATCTCGTTTTCTACGAACGCTGCCGTCCCGCATGGCTGCCGAAACTTGATGGCAGCCCACTCTACAACGAATATTTTGTCGCGCAGGAGAACGGCGCCGTTCACGGCGCCTACGCACTGAAATACGAGCAATTCTTCTCGCCCGAACATGGGGAGTTCGCGGTCGCGTGTTATCACCATCCGTTATCGGAAGGCGTTATCGACCGTAATTACTTTTCTGTCGGTGGTCTGCTGCTGCGCGACGCGGTGCGGCGTGAGCCAAGATTGTACGCGTTGGGCATGGGAGGATACGACCATTCGCTACCCAAAATGCTGAAAGCGATGGGATGGGAGCTGCGCAGCGTGCCCTTTTATTTTCACATCGTCCATCCCTACCGATTTTTGCGGCAGATGATGGTGCTCCGAATAACTTTTCTACAACGCTGGATGATGAACCTGGCTGCCTTCAGCGGGACTGGCTGGGCCGCGCTGGCGGCATGGCAAAAGATAAAACGCTTGCGCGTGGGCCGCCCCCTCGGTGCTCTTGAAGCTGTGGAAGTGGAGGAGTTTGCCGACTGGGCCGACAGCTTATGGCTGGAGGCGAAACATGCTTACCACCTCGCATCGGTCCGCGACCGCCAGACCCTTGCCCGGCTTTATCCGCCCAGCCAAAAGCACCTGACCAAACTGTGCGTATACCAGCAAGGTCGTCCCATTGGTTGGGCGGTTATCGGGGAGCGCAGGAAGGACCCGAAGTATGGGTCGCTGAGAGTGGGCTCGATCGTGGATTGCTGGGCGCACCCGGCCAACGCGACGCCGATCATATACTGCGCCACGCTGAAGCTCGAAGCAAATGGGATGAACCTGATCGTTTCGAATCAGAGCCACGAGCAGTGGCGCCGAGCCCTCGAAGAATGCGGGTTCTTCACGGCGAAATCCAACTTTGTATTCGCCACCTCGAAGCAGTTCTCCGCTTTGCTCCAGAAGGGCGACTTCGGTCAGTTTCACGTGAACCGGGCGAACGGCGACGGGCTTCCCGCTAATTTCTGAACCCGCCTTAGCGCCGCCGCGACGATAACGCGGGCGATTCGGCGGTGGCGCCGGAGAGTTGGTATCCGAGAGTCTTCATGATGTCTCCCCACGCATCCTCGATTCTCTGCACCGACTGTGGTGACAAAACGGTTCT
>JASHRB010000594.1 GCA_030037575.1 Candidatus Sulfotelmatobacter sp.
CTGTGGATATCGGTCATTGTGATCGGCGTTGCCGCCGCAGCGCATCAGGGATTTTCCACCAACCTGCTCACCCTGCCTTCCGACATGTTTCCTGGCAGTGTTGTGGCCTCGGTGGTGGGTCTGGGCGGCATGGCTGGCGCGGTCGGAGGAATGCTGATCGCAAAAATCGTCTCTGGCTTGCTCGAGCGAACCCACAGTTATGGGGTGCCGTTTGGCCTGGCCGGTTCCGCATATCTGGTTGCCTTGGCGGTTCTACACGGGATCGTTCCGCAGCTGCAGCCAGCCGAGATGGGCGTTGCGGAACTATAGTGGGGATATGCCGTTGACCTTCATCACGGAAAAATTCTTACTCCATGGAGAAACCGCCCAGCGACTTTATCGAGACTATGCCGCATCGCAGCCCATCCTCGATTTTCACTCGCATTTATCGCCCGCCCAGATAGCGTGCGACCGCCGCTTCAACAACTTGTTCGAGATTGCTCTCGAAGGAGATCACTACAAATGGCGCGCCATGCGGGCCAATGGCATCCCTGAACGCTATTGCACCGGTGATGCCTCAGCCCAGGAAAAATTTCTGGCCTGGGCGCGCACGGTTCCTTACACCATCCGCAATCCGCTCTATCACTGGACGCATCTCGAACTCAAGCGCTACTTCGAAATCGACGAATTGCTCGATGAGCGAAGCGCCCAGGCCATTTGGGAACAGGCGAATTCCATGCTCCTCCGCGCGGATCTCAGCGCTCGCGGAATTCTAAAGAAGTTCAACGTGCAGGTGCTGTGCACGAGCGATGATCCCTGCGATAGCCTTGAGCATCACGCAAAACTCAGCCATAGCGATTGCGGATTTCGAGTGTTTCCCACCTTCCGGCCGGACAAGGCTCTGCGCGCCGCCGATCCCGACGGGTTTAGTCCATGGATCAAGCGACTGGAAGCTGCCGGGCAAATCAACATTTCCGATTTCGCCGCTTTCCTGCGAGCCCTTGAATCCCGCCATACTTTCTTCCACGAGCATGGCTGCCGGCTTTCCGATCACGGACTCGACCGCTGCTACGCGAAGCCTTGCAGCGAAGAGCGGGCCGCGTCGATCTTCGCCCGGGCGCGGTCGGGCGCTGCCGCAAACGCCGAAGAGCACGAAGCCTTCGCGTCATTCATGATGCTTTTCTTCGGGCGCCTGGACGCAGCGCGAGATTGGACCAAGCAACTTCACCTGGGCGCGCTGCGCGACGTGAACACACGGTGCCGGCGCGGACTCGGCCCCGACACGGGATTCGATTCGATCGGCGATTGGCCCCAGGCGGGTGAACTCAACCGATATCTTGATCTGCTTGAGCGTGAAAAAGCCCTGCCCAAGATGATCATCTACAACAGCAATCCCGCCGACAACTACGCATTCGCGTCCGCCGCCGGCAACTTTCAGAATTCGCAGGCTGCAGGGAAGATTCAATTCGGCAGCGCCTGGTGGTTTCTCGATCAGAAAGACGGCATCGAGCGGCAGCTGCATGCGCTCTCGGCAACGGGCTTGCTGGCCCGCTTTGTCGGAATGGTCACGGATTCGCGCTCCTTCATGTCTTTTCCCCGCCACGAATACTTTCGCCGTATCTTGTGTAATCTTCTGGGCGGCGAAATGGAAAAGGGCGAACTACCGGGCGACGAGAAACTGATCGGCTCCATCATTCAAGACATCTGCTTTCGGAATGCCCGCAGCTATCTTGGACTGGAGATGATTATGACTCCGTCCATTTCTCGCCCTCCCGCACGGTAATGTAGCGGTCGATGGGCAAGTCGGTGAGGCGCTGTCTCAACTGGCTCGGCTGCGGCCACGCGATTTCGAGCCAATCGATTTTCCTGCGCCCTCCGATTCCCAGCACGAGTCGCGGATCCGGCGACGACAGAAAACTGCCTCCCCCAACTTTCATGCGACTGCGCTGCAAGTCGCCGGCCTGATACCTCACCCGCGAGCCGACCGCGTCGATGTTCGCTTTGCTTCCGACGAGCTTTAGTCCCAGCCAGTGATTCTTGGCGCCTACATTATTTTTCAGCAATACCGGTGCCTCATCGTTGCAGGAAATCAGCACATCCACCGCGCCATCGTTGTTGAAATCTCCAATCGCCAGCCCGCGCGCCGACATGGGCCGCGCGAAAACTGGCCCGCTCTCGGCGCTCACATTCCTCAGTCCTTTTTCCCAGTTGTGAAATAGCAACGGGGGCTCGCGGTACTTCACGTTCTCATAAATGGTTTCAATCAAATCGTCCGGATGCCCATTGGCAATCATCAAATCCACGTTCCCATCGTTGTCATAGTCGAAAAATTTCAATCCCCATCCGCTCATCAACCGGGTCGCGTTGGCAACCCCCTCCGCTGCCGCGACGTCGTCGAAGGTTTCGTCGTGATTGTTCCGGTAAAGCGCATAGGCCTCATGGTCGATGTTGGCCACGAACAAATCCATCCATCCATCCTGGTTCAAATCCACTGAATCCACGCCCATGCCCGAGCGCGGCCGTCCGGCGTCGCTGTAGGCAATGCCCGCCGGCTGCCCAATTTCTTCAAACTTGGCTCCGCGATTGGCGAAAAGGAAGTTTCCCACCGTGTCGTTGGCGACAAACAAATCCATGCGGCCATCATTGTTAATATCGGTCGCCACCACCCCCCACGCCTTGCCTTTGTAGTTGCCAATTCCCGACAGGCCCGACACATCGCTGAAGCTTCCATCTCCATTGTTGTGAAATAGCCAGCTCGCCATCGGCTGGTACAAATGGGGAACGCAGTACCCGGGCAGGTTGTTGGCCTTGCAGGGCAGATTCTTCGCTTTAGCGAAATCAACGAACCGGCAGACGAACAAGTCCAGCCGCCCGTCATTGTCGTAATCGAACCACACCGCGCTCGATGACCACCCCGGGGAGGCCACGCCCGCCTTTTCCGTTACGTCGGTAAAGGTGCCGTCGCCATTGTTGTGATACAGAATGCTGCGCCCGTATTGGGTGACGTATATGTCGGGAAATCCATCTCCGTCATAATCGCCGACCGCTACCCCCTGGCCGTAGCCGCCCGCGCCCACCCCGGCTTTGGCGGTCACATCCGTGAAAGTTCCGTCACGATTGTTGCGATAAAGCGCATTCCTGAGCGGCGGATTGGGATTGTAAAAATCACATTTCCCGCTATTCACAAAGTAAATATCCATCCAGCCGTCGTTGTCGTAATCGAGAAACGCGCAGCCCGCGCCGGTGGTCTCCGGCAGGTACTTCTGTGGGGAATGCGCAGCCGTGTGCTTGAAAGTGATGCCGCTCGCGCTTGCTGGAACTTCGAGGAAAGGATATGCCGCTTCGCCGGACGCCGGCGCGGATCTTGGGGAGAGAAAGAAGGAACGGACAAGGGTCGATGGCCAGGGGGCAGAAAATCGCGGGAGTCCCAGAGTCAAAGCCCCGCGAACGAACTGCCGGCGACCGATTCTCATTCTTCCGCGGCGTCGTCCGCAGCGGAGCCGCTTTCTCCAGGCGCAGTGAGGGAGCGCAAAGGCGGTCGCCATCGGCCCATGCGGGTGCCAGTCCGGGGGCACGGTTCCAACATCATTGCGGCTGGCTCCCCCCTCCTCGCCCGGCGCTTTCGCCAATCAGGCTCTGATGAATCGCAAATTCCTTTTCCCCTTCTTCCTTGCGCCCCGAGCGCGAGTACGCCAGCGCCAGATTGTAGTGCGCATCGGGATTTCTCGGCGCCAGCTTCACCGCCGTCCGCAGTGGCACAACGGCGCCGGCATATTGTTTTTCTGCAATCAACGCCATCCCCAAGCCCAGAAAGGCCTCGCCGAATTGCGGATCGAGTTTTACCGCG
>JASHRB010000595.1 GCA_030037575.1 Candidatus Sulfotelmatobacter sp.
ACCAGCACATCGTGCATGATCTGGCCGATCTGCGTGCGGGCAATGCGCGCAGCGATGGGCTGGCCGAGATTGGCTAGGCGCAGGCGCACCCAGCGCACCAACTCTTTGTAATAGAGAACTCCCACAATATGTTCCGGGCCCCGTTGCGGATCGTACACGGGAATCCGCGAATGCTGGCCTTCGACCACGCGGTTTAATGCCTCGTCGAGAGTCCGATCCGAAGGCAAAGAAAAAATGTCCGGGCGTGGGACCATCACTTCGCGCACGGTGATGTTGTCCAGCTCAATGGCGTTGTGAATCATTTCCTCCTGGGATTCCGGAATGGCCCCGAGTTGCCGGCTCGCGGTGACGATCAGCTTGAGCTCGTCCGGCGAATGAACCGCGCCTCCGCGGCGGGTTTCGCGGGCGCCGAATAGCTGCAGCACCAGGCTCCCGGATTGACGCATGAAAAACAGCAGCGGGCGCGTCAAAGTCAGAAACCCTTCCATCGGTCCGGCAACGGCGAGGGCGATCTGCTCCGCGCGCTGCAAAGCCAGCGTCTTGGGCACAAGTTCGCCCAGCAATACATGCAGATAGGTGATCAGGCTGAAGGCGATTGCGATGGCAATGCCGTGGGCGTAGATCGCGGCGTGGGGCATGTCGTGCAGAAAGCGAATGTTCCCGACCAAACCGGCGACCATGGGCTCACCAATCCAGCCCAGAGTCAAGCTCACCATGGTGATGCCGAGTTGCACGCCGTTGACGACTTCGTCCAAGTGCTGGTGCAGGCGCTGCACAATGCGGGCCCCGGTTCGGCCCGAGGCGGTCAGTTGCAGGATGCGCGTGTCACGAATGCTGACCAGGGAAAACTCAGCCGCGGCAAAAAACGCATTCGCTGCCACCAGGAGTAAAATCAGAAGTACCCGGAGCAGCACAAAAGCGATCATGGATAGGTAATTCTAACATTTCAAAGGGATTGTCCCGACTGTAATAAATTCCGCCTTTTCCCTGCTCGCCTCTGTCCCCTGCCTCTTGCCCGATGGCCCCGGAGATGCGCAGTTCTGCAGAAAATTCGCAGCTTGAGGCTAACCATTTCTTGGGCCGTGAGGTCTAAAGGCGCAAAGGCTAACCAGCCGGTCATTTTCAGGCAGAGAGGATCGAAGTTTTCATTGGTTCTTTCGTGGCGCGAACCGTCAAAGGCGGCAGAATCCTGGAACCAAGACAGCCCCGGTTGCGTAAACGTGAATGAGGCGCGGCTCGCTGGCGGCATGTCTCGAGGAGGGCGACTGTGAACGGAAACGGAACTCATAAAAAGAAACGGCGAAAAGGTCTCCTTTACGGCGGAATCGCACTGGCCCTCGTTTTTCTGATTGCCATCGGCGTGTTTGCGGCCACGCGAGGAGGCACCAAGATCGATCCTTCCAAGCTGGCCAAAGTTGAGCGCGGCGATTTGGCCAAGAGCGTCGTGGCCACGGGCAAGGTCACTCCCATTATCAAGGTCGAGGTTAAATCGAAAGCCAGCGGTATCGTGAAGAAGTTGCTGGTCGATTACGGCGATCGGGTAAAAAAGGGACAGCTGCTGGCGCAGCTCGACAAAATTGAAATTCAGGCGCAGGTCGACCAGTCGCGCGCCGCCCTGGAAGCCGCCCAGGCAAATCTGAAGGGGACACAAGCCGACTACGAGCGCGCCAAAGTGGACGCCGAGGGACCGGATGTCCCCCTGCTCAAGCGCGCTTATGACCGCGCTCTGGGAATGGCGAAAGATGGGGTGGTTTCCGCGTCGTCGCTCGACGATGCCGACAAGAACTATCAGTTGGCCTTAAACAAGCAGAATGTGGCCAAGGCGCAGGTTGCGGTCTTGCGGGCCAAGATCGCGCAATCACAGGCGCAGGTTTCCGAGGACCAGGCCAACCTCAAACAGCTGGAAGAGCAGCTCAGTTATACCGACATCGTTTCGCCGATCGATGGCATCGTGCTTTCGCGCGACGTGGAAATGGGCGACGCGGTCAGTTCGATTCTGGTTCTGGGATCGTCCGCCACCTTGGTCATGACACTCGGCGATACCAGCGAAGTCTATGTAAAAGGAAAGGTCGACGAGAGCGACATCGGCAAGGTCTATCTGGGCCAGCCCGCGCGCATCAAGGTCGAGTCCTTCAAGGACAAGACTTTTTACGGCAAGGTCACAAAAATTTCTCCCATGGGTGTGGAGAAGGATAATGTAACCACCTTCGAAGTGCGGGTTTCGATCCAGAATCCCGGGGGCGAACTCAAGGCGGAGATGACGGCCAACGCCGAAATCATTCTGGAAGAGCACCACAACGTGCTGCAGATTCCCGAAGGCGCGATCATCTACGACAAGGATAAGAAAGCTTCCGTCGATATTCCCGATGCCAAGGCCAAAGACGGCATGAAGAAAGTCGCCGTCAACATTGGGATTTCAAACGGCGCAAAAACGGAAGTCCTCAGCGGATTAAAGGAAGGCGAAGAGGTGGTGCTACAGTAAGCGGCTGGGGGTTTTCAAGGCGTCTCCATGCCGCGTCGGAGTCTGCACAAATTATGAACAGAAAAATTTCTCTCGCGCTCCGCCATTCGGCCCCCGGATTGATTCGTACCCTGGCGCTGGTTGCCCTGCTGCCGTCCGGCTTGGCGCTGGCTTCTACCGCCCAAGGACAATTCGAGAAGACATTTCAGGTCAGCGGTCCGGTCGATCTCGAAGTGCAAACTCATTCCGGTGACATCATGGTGCGCAGCGGACCCGCGGGCGCGGTCACGGTTCGCGGCAAAATTTACGTCGGCGATCACTGGCTGTTCGGAGACCGGCGCGCGGCGGTGGGAGAGATCGAGCGAAATCCTCCCCTCCGCCAGGAGGGCAACAGCCTCCGCATTGACTATGTGAACGGACGTGATATCTCTGTCGACTACGAGATCACGGTGCCCGTCGATACGACCATCCGCGCGCATAGCGGTTCCGGCAATCAAACCGTCGAGGGCACACGCGGTAACGCCGAGCTCGAGAGCGGATCGGGCGATCTGCGGCTGAGCCAGATCAGCGGTGATGTGCGCATCCGAACCGGATCAGGAAACGTGAGAGCGCGGGAGATTTCCGGTGCGGTCCGGGGCGGCGCCGGCAGCGGTGACATCGAGATCGACGAGACCGGCGGGGGAGATATCGATCTCCACACCGGCTCGGGAAATCTTACCGTGCGCGGTGTTCAAGGGGGTCTGCGCCTGGAGGCGGGTAGCGGCGACGTTACGGCCGATGGCAAACCAGCCGGCGACTGGGAGATACGCACGGGCTCCGGAAATATTCAGGTCCGCTTGCCGGCCGACGCCGCCTTCGATGCCGACCTCGCCACCAGTTCAGGCACGCTCGACGTAGATGCGCCCCTGGCCACGACCGTCCAGGGTCGCGTGAACGATATGCACAAGCAGATCATCGGCAAAGTGCATGGCGGAGGGCCCAGGCTGACGCTTCGCACCGGCTCGGGTGATATTCACATCGAGTAAGAGGACACCCAGACCAGCAATCAGCCATCAGGAGTTGTAACCCCGGATGGCCTGATTGCTAGCCCTCCCCCCTGACTCAACAATTACCTCCGTGTCTTGACTCCCGGGTGAGCAGCCATTACTTTCGTGTTTTTGGGATTGGTATTTCCACTGGCGAGGTCATTTTGGCAAACCGTCCGATCGTCACTCTTACCACCGACTTCGGCACCACCGACCACTTCGTGGGTGCCATGAAAGGCGTGATTCTGGATATCGTGCCGGAGGCGCAGATCGTCGATATCTGCCATTCCGTTCAAGCCTTCGACGTGCTCGACGGCGCCCTCACGATTTCGCAAGCCTATTCTTACTTTCCCAATCGCACGGTTCATGTTGTCGTGGTCGATCCGGGCGTAGGCACGGCCCGCCGGCCGATTGTGGCCTCGAGCGACAGATATCACTTCGTTGCGCCCGATAACGGCGTGCTCTCGCTGGTTTACGCGCGCGAAGACCGTATGCATGTGCGGCATATTACTTCGCAACACTATTTTCTTCAGCCGGTCGGCAACACCTTCCATGCGCGCGACATTTTTTCTCCGGTGGCGGCCTATCTGGCGAAAGAAGTGGACGCGCTGAAATTCGGCGAAGAGATTGAAGATTACGTGAAGTTCAACGCGCCCAAGCCTAAAGCTGTCGAGGGGAATCGCCTTCGCGGTGTCGTACTCAAGGTCGATCGCTTTGGAAATCTGGTGACCAACATCACCCCCAAAGATGCTCCCCTGCTCTTTGGTAACGCGGCCAAGAAATTCAAAATTGTTCTGGGCAACCGCGAAATCACCGAAATGCGCAGCACTTATGCCGAAGGCGCCCCGGGAGAGGTGTTCGGCGTTCTCGGCAGCATGGGATTTCTTGAGATTGCTGTAAACCGCGGCGCGGCCGCGCAATTAACCGGAGCGGGCAAGGGCACGGAAGTGAGCATTGTCCCCGG
>JASHRB010000596.1 GCA_030037575.1 Candidatus Sulfotelmatobacter sp.
TTGAGACCCGCGTACCGCATGCCTAGCCGCTTGTAATCCACGAGACACAAGAGAGCTGTTCTCTGCGGAGCTCAAAAAGTTTGCGGCCTGGAGTAAAACTGTAGTAGCTGGAGAAACGGCGGAGTAAGAACTGAACTGATCGGAGAGATGGCCGAGTGGTTGAAGGCGCCAGTCTTGAAAACTGGAATACGGGAGACCGTATCGGGGGTTCGAATCCCTCTCTCTCCGCCATTACCTTTGTTATCTGACACTTACACGTGGTGATACCTACACTGATACCACAAATCAGGAAAAGGGTCACCCATGAACCGCGACGTCAAGCTCACGGGTGGTGCCACCTCTTGGGTAACTCTCAAGTGGTCCACCCTAATAGGGGCGACTGCACGGATATCACCCAAAATTGGGTGACTCGCCAAAGATCGCCCATCATGCGTGCTCTAATCGATCTCGCTTGCGTTTCGCATTTGGCCAGGAAAACCCTAAGTGTTGGTAGGACATCGCAAGTTGTCGGAATCGGCGATCGTGCGATCACGACCTGCGGCTGGTGAAGCGGAGAATGCAGTATTCTCCGGCATGGTTCAACGGTCGGGCCCCGGGCTGCTCCTGAAATCCCAAAGCTCGTTTCTGCCCAGTTTTCCGGTTTGCTGACAAACCACTTGTTGTTCCACTGAGGTACTATCGCTGCATGAATGATGCAACTATGCGCCGGACGATACTTCTGCTAGCGATTTCCGTACCGCTGGTTTCTTGCAGTCGCCAACCGAACTTCGATGTCGTTCTGAGAAATGGCTTGGTCTGCGACGGCACCGGCTCGCCCTGCACGTCCGGGGGCGTAGGGATCAACGGCGACAAGATCGCCAAAATTGGCGACGTGTCGGCCGACCGTGGACGCATGGATATTGACGTACACGGCCAGGTCATCGCCCCTGGTTTCATCAACCTCATGTCGGGACCGGACGGACTCTTTGCCGACGGTCGCGGCCTCAGCGATCTGCTGCAGGGCGTCACGCTTGAGATCTTCGGCGAAGGCGAGTCCATGGGGCCTCTAACCGACGACATGCGTGCCGAGGCCCAGAGCCAGCAGGCCGACATCAAGTACGGCATAACCTGGCACACGCTCAACGAAGGGCTTGCAACGTTGGTGCAGCACGGCATCTCGCCGAACGTTGCCTCCTTTATCGGCGCCGCAACGCCACGCATCAACGTGCTCGGCCGCGCCAACCGTGCACCCACACCGGCCGAACTCGATCAGATGCGGGCGCTGACTGCCAAGGCAATGCAGGAGGGCGCGCTGGGCGTTGCCTCGGCTTTGATCTATCAGCCCGGCAACTATGCGCAGACAGATGAACTGGTCGCGCTTGCCAAGGTCGCCGCCAAATATAAGGGTATCTACATTTCCCACATCCGCGACGAAGGCGATCACGAGATGGATGCGATAGATGAACTCATCTCCATCGCCCGTCAGGCGCAAATCCCGGCAGAGATTTACCACCTCAAGGTCGCCGGGGCACAAAACTGGAACAAACTTCCTGCATTGATCCAGAAGATCGAAGCCGCTCGCGCCGACGGCCTCGCCATCACCGCGGATATGTACACCTATCCCGCAGGTGCCACTGGCTTGGATGGCGCAATGCCGCCATGGGTCCAGGAGGGCGGTCTCGAGGCATGGCGCAAGCGGCTGCAGGATCCGGCCATCCGCAAACGCGTGCGGCAGGAAATGTCCTCGAGCGACAAATACGACAATCTCCTTCGCTCCGCAGGAACGCCCGACAATGTGCTGCTAGTTGGCTTCAAAAGCGAAAAGCTTAAGCCTTTGACCGGAAAAACCCTCGGCGAGGTGGCGCATATGCGGCACTCGACACCGGAGGACACCGCGATGGATCTGGTAATCGAGGATGATTCCCGCGTGGAGACCGTCTATTTCCTGATGAGCGAGGACAATATCAAGAAGCAAATCGTGCTCCCCTGGGTGAGTTTTGGCGCCGACGCCGACCCGGAGAGCGTTGATGGCGTCTTCCTCAAATCGAGCACGCATCCCCGAGCCTTTGGAAATTTTGCCCGCGTCTATGCCCACTACGTTCGCGACGAAAAACTCATGACCGTAGCTGAAGCCGTTCGGAAGATGACATCCCTCCCCGCCTCCAATCTCGGCATCGCCAGCCGTGGTCTGCTGCGGCAAGGATATTTCGCTGACATCGCGGTCTTCGATCCCACCACCATTCAGGACCACGCCACCTTTGCGCAACCCCGCCAACTGGCCAGCGGTGTCTCCGAGGTCTTCGTCAACGGTGTAGAAGTGGTTCACAACGCCGTACACACGGGCGCGAAACCGGGCCGTGTCGTAAAGCGGGACCGCCACTAGCTCTTTACCAGTCTGGAGATCACATACAGTGGAAGACGGATACCTATTCTGGGCGAGTCACGTGCAAACCGTAAGGTGGCCGACGTAGGCAGACCATCGTAGCGCGGTTAAGGAGGACCGCGAACGATGTCTCGCAAGCCTACCTCGAAACGAACTCGCCCCAAGCCTAAAGCAGTTCTTCGCCTACCTGATTTGGACCAGGCAAAATCTGCCGTCCTGAATAGCTTGACCTCAGCCGACGCCCAACGTGGATACCGGCACGCAATTGATGAATTCGCGGACTGGTACTGCTCAGAGCCTAGGCTCTCGTTCAATAGGACTGTTGTGCCCGTTATCGAATTCATCTCGAAGGCCGCAGGCTTGCTCCAGGGACAGTCAATCTTCGCCTAGGAGCCGTGCGACGCTTCGCCTATGAGGCTGCCGACTGTGGGCTCCTTAGCCCTGATCTGGCTGCAGGCATCCGACGAGTGAAGGGCGTCAAGAAGATCGGCGTGAGACTAGTCAGGAAACTGGCTCACCGCCGAACAGTCGCAAAGATTGTGGCAGGCTCCCGGCGGGGAGCGCTTGAAGGAAAAACGTGATCGAGCACCCGTGTACCCCCACTCGCAAACGTTACGTTAACGGCTCGTTCGGTTTGTTCCAGTTGATCGACGCTATCGCCGAATATCGTCTCGACGTTGCCCTCAATCTTATGGAAGATCAACTGAGCCAGGTCGCCGCGCGGAAGGCTGATAAATCGCCCTCCCGTCGCGCGGGAAAATGCATCGGTCGGAAATCCCGAAACCCGTATACCGCTTCGGTTTACAACCCGCACTTCCCGGACTATATATCCTCTGCGGCGCACCTCAGGCATCAGGCCCATTCGATCTGCGATGTCGAAACCTGCTCCCCAAAAATCAATGATGTAGCCCCCTGTTCTCAGGCGAGGCGCCGCTTCTATGAGCGTGGGCGTAAATCCGTAATGCGCAAGCCAATAGGCGAGAGTCGGTCCCGCAATTCCCGCGCCCGAGATCAGAATTCTCACGATCAGAAGTAGATCAGGGCTATTGTGCAGGTGTCCAGATCAGGAATGACGGCCGGGCCAGCATGCCGCAACACGTTGTAAGAGACTGCGGGTTCAAACCGGACTACTCACAAAACAAGAACGCTGAAATTTAACTACCGACCTGCGACAGCAATCCGGAGGTTAATGTCACTGGACGACATCGGCGTTACGCTTAAGAAACTCCGTCGGGGAACTTTGTGTGTGAAAGGAGATTTCTCATCACGGATTTGTGCCCGCGGGCTGGTGGAGTTCCTGCTGGATCGAGGGCGGGAGGTCGTCCAGGTGACTGAGAAAAGTGACAACTTGCCAGATTTCGCTATCGGCCATGATGTTTCCCCACGCGGGCATCGCGGATTGGCGCACTCCGTATTTAATGAGATAGAAAGTCTGGTTCTCGCGCAACCGGGAATGCGCCTGCATGAACTGGGGCGCTCGCGGATTGAACGAGGCACCGTAATCACTTACCGGATTGTCGGGTCGGCCGTGGCAGTCGGCACACTTGTCGCGATACAAGCGGGCGCCGTCAAGCAGATTGGCCTCAGTAGGCGCGATCGGATTCTGTTGCGGTTGCGCATGGCGCACCACTGACGCATTCAAGGCTGTGGTGGCGAGCTTAGATTCGAGCCAGGACTGTGGAAGATTCGCGCGCAGGTCCGCGAAGCCAAGTTCCAGATAAAGCCAACCAGCGATTGTGAACACGATCAGTGCCGCGGCAATTCCGGCGACGAAGTTTTTCATCCTGACCCCTGCCGCATCATGTACCTTTTAGCGCAATGTTTCACCAACAACGTTCCAAACCGATGAGCGCACTGGCTGTTGGCGGCCGTTCAGAGCAAGATTTCCTCACCCCAACCTGGCGGCTCGGTATCAAGCAGCGCTCATCTCAACAGCTTTCCCCTGTCTCAGGGCTTTGATGTCACGCATCGGGGGCTGTCCGAAGAAGCGGCTGTACTCACGGTTGAATTGGCTGACACTTTCGTATCCGACCTCAAAGGCAACCGTTGAAGCGTCAAGACCATCGACGAGCATTCGTCCTCGGGCTGCTTGCAGTCGCAACTGCTTCTGATACTGCAACGGGCTCATGCGAGTCAGCACGCGGAAATGATGATGCAGGGTCGAGACGCCCATGCCAGCGATCTGGGCCAGATCGTCCACGCGCACCGGTTTCGCGTAGTTATCTTTGATCCAAGAAATCGCTCTTGCAGTGCGATAGCTCTGATCTCCAAGGGTGGCAATCGCCCGAAGGCGAACTCCCGCGGGTCCGCATAAAAGGCGGTAAATAATCTCACGTTGAATATGGCCGCTGAGAAAGGGGATATCCCGTGGATTCGCCAGCAGATCGACCAGTCGGCAGCATGCGCTCAGCAATTCAACCGTGATCTCACCAGTCACCATGCCAGGAGTGTCAGATGAATCCTCACCCACGTGGACTTCTTCCCGGCTGAGAAATTCGCGGACTACCGTCATTTCCAGCTTGATCGCAACCGCGAGAAGGGGTTTTGCTTTGCTTGCGTCGACCACCTGGCTGACGATTGGCAGATCGATCGCGGTCAACAGAAATCGGGAGCGGTCATAGGTGAATGTCGTCTGGCCAAGATCGAGACGCTTACTGCCTTGAGCAACCACAATCACGCCCGGTATGTAAGTTCCTGAGCAGGGCGCTGTGGGTGCAGTCCTGCGGACGAGCAGTAAGCCCGGTACTTCTGTGATCAGCCTTTCTGAAGAACCAATGAACCAGGCAATTTTCTGCGCCAACTCGGCTCTCAGTTCTGGTATCGCCCGGACCGCCGGCGGAGCGCCGGAGTGCTTGCCATTCATGCTCATTCTTTTGTCTTCCGCTCCTAAGCATAGCTCTTGCGATTCTCGCGATACCAGTCAAAAGCTGGCTCTCAAGAGAATTAGGCAAAAGATCAGCAGAATCGGGATAACGGCCCGCGTGCACTTATCCCTACACTGCAGGTGAGAGGAAATGATGCAAAAGCGAAAACTGGGAAACTCACGACTTGAAGTCTCGGCTCTTGGCCTCGGCTGCATGAGCATGAGCTC
>JASHRB010000597.1 GCA_030037575.1 Candidatus Sulfotelmatobacter sp.
TGGGGTATTATCTCGATATATATTATCAAATCTTGAAATTCCTACTGGATGGTATAGGGGAAGACATGCCTCTAGGTAATAAGTTGCGTGATGCGTTAGTCGGTCTCTCGCAGAAGCTCAGCCGAGATGTAACGCTTCGTGTAGGCTTCCTGGAGGGTGCTACATATGACGATGGTACCCCTGTAGCTCTTATAGCCGCTATAAATGAATTTGGCGCGCCCGGCGCTCGGCTCGGCGCGATCCCGCCGCGCCCGTTCTTCCGGACGATGATCCGGGAGAACTCCGGCGGCTGGGCCGACACCCTGTCGCAGCTCCTGGTGAGGAACGAGTACGACCTCGATCGGACGATGGATGCGATGGGAGAGGTGCTGCGGGCGCAGCTCAAGCGGTCGATCGCCGACCTCGACCAGCCGGCCCTCAGCCAGGTCACGCTACTGCTGCGGCAGAACTACGGACTCGACGGCGGGGTGCTCGCGGGCAAGAAGGGCTGGCCGCCTCGGGTGGGGGCTCGGGCGGTGATCCGCGCCATCCACCAGGTCAAGTCGGGGGCGAAGTCCTCGCTCTCCGGCGTGGCGGCGAAGCCGCTCGTGCGCAGCGGTACTTTAATCGGTGCTATTGATTTTGAAGTAACATGAATAGATATTATGTCTATGAACATTGGAGGGAAGACGAAAATCTTCCGTTTTATGTTGGTAAGGGAAAAGGAAAGCGCGCCTTAAAACTTGATCGTAATCCATATTATCGCAATATCGTTACTAAACTCCGGCGGCTAGGTCTTAATATTGATATTCGAATTATTGCAGATAATCTTTCTGAGGATGAAGCATACAATTTAGAAAGAGAGCGGATATCTTATTGGCGTAGTATTGGTATTAAACTTACCAATCTAACAGAAGGTGGAGATGGGCTTCGGAATCCATTATCCGAAGTACGCGCTAAATTGCGGATAGCGCGTATTGGAAAAACAATTCCTATTGAAATTAGGGAAAAAATCAGCGCCGGAGTGCGACTTGCATTACACGCTCCTGGCATGCATCAAAAATTAAGTAATGCGATAACAGTAGCGCTCGCTAATCCGACGATTAGGAAACGTTTATCTGAAGCGGCGGCACGAATTTGGACCCGTGATGGTGAACGCGCACGTCGTAGTGCAGCTGTGTCTGCAGCCTTGGCAGATCAAGCAATTAGAGCGCGAATGAGCGTGAGCATCAAGCAGGCATTGGCCGATCCTGATTTGCGAGAAAATAGGCGAAAAATAAGCAAAGAAAGAATGGCAGATCCTGTCGTACGTGCGGCTGCCGTAGCTATTCTGCAGTCTTCAGAAGTTAGGCAACGGGCAGCCGATTCGCATAAAACACAATCGTATAAAGAAGGAGTACAGCGACGGAGTTTAGGACGTAAAGATTCTCCTGAGACTAAAGCAAAGAAAGCAGCCGCACTTATTGGTCGTCCAGTTTCTGAAGAAACGCGCGCAAAACTCGCAGCTCAGCGTGGCTGGAAGCATACGGATGAGGCAAAACAAAAGATGCGTCAGCGTGCGGCAGCGATGTCTCCTGAAACGAAGTCGCGGCGTGCAAGAATTGCGGCATTGGCTTCAAATGCTGCACGATTAGTTCGCATTAAGGTCGGATGAGCCTCCACACCGCCGTCTTCGGCGTCGTGTCGGCCGTCAACCCGAAGCAGCTGGTGTCGGTCCAGTTCAGCGAGGGGTACGCGACGGCGCCCGACTTCTCGCGCCACCCCACCTACTCGGCGCCGTTCGCGCTCCTCGGCCAGATCCAGCCGCTGACGTATCCGGACCTGCGCTACCTGGAGCAGCTCAACCTGCAGGGGGCGCAGCAGTCGGTCTACCTCAGCGGGCACCTGCAGGGCGTGATCCGCGTCAGTCAGCAGGGCGGCGATCTGGTAACGTTCCCCGACGGCTCGGTCTGGCTGACGGTGCAGGTCATCGAGCGCTGGCCGCAGTGGGTGAAGGCCGCGGTCCGGCTCCAGAACGCGGGCTCCGTACCGCCGCTGCCCCCTTCGCCGCCACCGCCGCCGCCGTCGCCCCCCGCGTTCGTGCCTCTCGGGAATCTGACGAGTTACGCTCTCATAAATGGCACGTACGACGGACAGCAGGTATGGATCGAAGACAACTTGGGGCTGGCGCTCGCGAACCCGATAACGATCACCGGTCAATTCGTCAGTGGCTCGCAGGTCGTTCTCAACCAGGCTTTTCAGTCTGTTATCTGCCGATGGAACGCATCGTCCTCGCGCTGGGGCTTGTTCTGACACTCGCGGCGCCGGTCTTCGGCGCCGAGTGCGATCCCCGGCAGGACTCCGCCACCTGCGTGCTGATCCAGGAGCGCGACAACGCGCTCAACGACCTGGCCAACTCCGAGGGCGCGCGGCGCGACGAGGTCGTGGCGCGCGGCAAGGAGCGCGCCTATTGGCAGCGCTACGTCGCCGGACTGCCCGATGTGCCGAAAATGCGCGCGAAGATGGCCGCCGCCTGCGCCTGGCGGGGCGTCGAGAGCAAGCCGGAGGCCGAAATGTGCGCGTGGTATCGGCGGGCCTTCCCCGCGCCGCAACTTCCGTGGAGCGCCAAGAGATGAGACTGCGTTTCGCCGCCCTCGCCGCCGCGGGCGCGCTGGTATTCTCGCTGCCGGCCGAGGCTGCCTACATTGGCACGGCGCCGCTCATTGTCTCGAACGGCGGCAGCGGCGCGACGAGTTTCACCGCGCACGATGTCCTCATCGGCGAGGGGACGAGCGCCTTCAATGCGATTTCCCCGGGCTCGACCTCGGGCGTCCCGCTCATCTCGAACGGCACGTCGACCGACCCCTCCTTCGGCACGGCCGCGGTCGCCGGCGGCGGCACCGGCAGCACGAGCCTGACGGCGCACGGCGTGCTGATCGGCGAGGGCACCAGCGCGCTCGACGTCGTCGGCTCCGGGTCGACCGCGGACTCGGTCGTGGCGTGGGCGGCCGCGGGCAGCGACCCGGCGGCGCTGTCGATCGGCAGCTGCTCGGGCTCGAC
>JASHRB010000598.1 GCA_030037575.1 Candidatus Sulfotelmatobacter sp.
TGCGCGCGCATCGAAGAGAGCGCGAGGTGGGCAGTCAGTGCACAAGCAGGGCGCGAGCGGGCGGCAGGGAAGGCATTGGGGAGGTGGTTCGCAGGGCCAAGGGCCCCGGATCAAGCGGGGACGGTTGGCAGGCCGGATGCGGGATAAGGCGCGATCAAACGTGGCGCCCTTGCCGGGGAGGAGGGCGGCGGTACAACTGACTTTCCTCGCCTGTGCCCTGTTGATGATTGCGGGAACGTCGCCCGCCCAAACAGCAGAAGACCCTGCCCCGCCGGCGCAACAACCGGCTCAGGGAAAATCGCTGCCGGACGCGCCCGGCGCCAAGCCACCAAGCCAGAGTCCGAGTCCGGTGCAGACGGTTGAAGACAACACCAAGCAAGCGGCCGAGTTAACCGAACATGCGCTCACCGATGAGCTGATTCGCGCGCGCGACTGGGAGTCGACTTGGATATCAGGTGCGTATCTGGGCAAGCAGGAAAAAATGTCGGCGCTGACGAAAAAAGAACGCGAAGAAATCTATTTGCGGCAGACGTGGACGACGCCCCAGGCCTACATGAAGCGGATGTTCGAGGCCGCAATCGACCAGGCGCGCGGCCTTCCTTCGCAATGGGATGATGGATGGGCCGGCTACGCGGAGCGCTTTGCCTCACGCGAAGGGCAATTTGTCACGGCGAATACCTTCGCTGCTTTCGGCGATGCGGCGCTGGGATACGAGGTTCGATACAACCGTTGCCGATGCAGCGGCCGGTGGAAGCGAATCCGGCATGCGCTGGTGAGGAACTTTCTGACTTACAACCGAACGGAGCAGGAAATGCGTCCGCAGTGGGGGCTGTACGCGGGAGCGTTGGGCGGAGGCATGGTGGCGACCTCGTGGAAGCCGAGTCCGAAAAATGCATGGGCGAATGGAGGCTGGGCGGTGCTGGGGCAGGCGGGATATGGGGCGTTGCTGAACCTGGTGATTGAGTTTTCACGCGAGATCAACCGGGAGCAGGGCGTGCATCAGTAGGCATATTGGGGGCGAAGCCCGAGCCCGAACGAATTGGCGGACGAAGCCGTCCGCCGGTTCGCCAGCATACAAGTCCACAGGCGGCTGGCCGCGCCCGGCCGAATCACTGGATCAGCGTGCTGCCGTTGCCTTCTTCTTCCGGCGCGATCACCACCGCCGCGGCCACGCGGTCGCCAGGCTCCATCTGCAACAGGCGCACGCCCTGCGCGTTGCGGCCGGATTCGCGGATGGTCTTCGAATCCATGCGGATGATTTTGCCGTACTGGCTGATGAGCATGACCTGCGAGTTCTCGTCGACCAGCGCAATCGAGACGACTTTGCCAACGCGCTCGGTGGTTTTGATGTTGATGACGCCTTTGCCGCCGCGGTTGGTGAGACGGTATTCGTCGGCAGGAGTGCGCTTGCCGTAGCCATTTTCGGTGACGGAAAGAATCAGGTTGCCGCTGGCGGCGAGGTCGAGGGTGTCGGACGGGCCCACCGGGGCTGAAGCCCCAGGTTTTCCTCCGCCGGACGCGGCGCCTAAGCGCCGCACTTCCGCGGCCGTTTCGGCTTCTCCCGTGCCCGCCTGTTTGGGCGTGACCGTCATGCCGACCACGTAGTCGTCCTTTTCCAGGTCGATGCCCCAGACACCGTAAGCAGCGCGTCCCATGGGACGAACGTGATTTTCGTCGAAGCGGACGGCCATGCCTTCGTGCGAGGCGAGGAAAACGATTTGGTTGCCGTCGGTGACGCGGGCCGCAACCAGTTCATCTCCTTGTTCGATGCCGATGGCGTTGATGCCGTTCGAGCGCACATGCATGAACTCACGCAGCTCGGATTTTTTTACCAAGCCGTTTCGCGTGGCGAAGAAAACATATCTGTTTTCTTCTTCGAGATTGCGCACTGCGAGCATGGTGCGAACGGTTTCGCCGGGCTGCAAGCCAACCAGGTTGCTGATGTGCTTGCCCCGTCCGGCGGCGCTGACATCGGGAATTTCATAGACCTTGAGCCAGTAGACGCGGCCCTTGTTGGTGAAAATCAGAATGTAGGCGTGGGTTGAGGCCAGGAAAAGATGTTCGACGAAATCTTCCTCGCGCGTCTTCATGCCCGTGCGCCCGACGCCGCCGCGCCGCTGCATGCGGTAGGTGGAGAGCGGCGTGCGCTTCAGGTAGCCGGAGTGGCTGAAGGTCACCGCCACCTGCTCGTCGGCGATCAGATCTTCGAGCACGATCTCCGCGGCTTCGTCTTCGATACGGGTGCGGCGTTCGTCGCCGTAAAGTTCCTTGACTTCTTCCAGCTCTTTGACGATGACGGAACGGAGTTTTTTGTCCGAGGCGAGGATCGATTCGTACTCGGCGATGTTCGCGCGCATCTCTTTCAGTTCGCTGGAAATCTCGTCGATCGAAAGCTTGGTTAAGCGATGCAATTGCAGTTCCAGGATGGCATCGGCTTGCTTGCCGGTGAAAGGCTTTTCGGGATCGAGCTTGGGCGCGCGTCCGGCGGTGTTGATGTCGATTTTTTTACCGCCGAAATAAGCAATTAAATTCTCGCGCGCCTCGGCGCGGTTGGCGCTGCCGCGAATGATGGTGATGACATTGTCGAGATGATCGAGGGCGGTGAGGTAGCCCTCGAGGATGTGCTCACGGTCGCGCGCTCTGGCGAGCAAATAATCCGTGCGCCGGCGGACGACATCGACGCGGTGATGGATGAAGTGTTTGATCGCCGCAATCAGGCCCATTTCGCGGGGCTGGCCGTTGACCACCGCCAGCAGGATCATCGAGAAACCTTCCTGCATTTGCGTGTGCTTGAACAGCTGATTGAGCACGATCTGCGGCTCGGCGCCGCGCTTCAGTTCGACCACAATGCGCATGCCCTCGCGATCGCTTTCATCGCGAACGTCGGCGATGTCTTCGATTTCCTTGTCGTTGACGAGCTGTGCGATGCGCTTGATGAGAATCGCCTTATTCACCTGGTAGGGGATTTCGGTGACGATAATGGCCTGGCGCTCTTTGGTGATGTTCTCGATCGCCGCCGTGGCCCGCATGGTGAAGCGGCCGCGGCCGCTGCGATAGGCTTCGAAAATTCCCGAGCGGCCGTGAATGACGCCGGCGGTGGGAAAATCCGGGCCTTGCACGAACTTGAGAATCTCGGCGAGCGGCGCATTGGGATCGTTCACCAGCGTGACGGCGGCATCGACGATCTCGGTGAGATTGTGCGGGGGAATTTTTGTCGCCATGCCGACGGCGATTCCATCAGAGCCATTGATCAGAAGATTGGGAATGCGAGTGGGCAAAACGTCAGGCTCGACTTCGCTGCCATCGTAGTTGGGGCGGAAATCGACGGTTTCTTTGTCGAGATCTTCGAGCAGAGCGGTTGCCACCTGGGCGAGCTTGGCCTCCGTGTAGCGATCGGCGGCCGGAGGGTCGCCGTCAACGGAGCCGAAATTTCCCTGGCCAAAAATCAGCGGATAGCGCATGGACCATGGCTGCGCGAGGCGCACCAGGGCGTCGTAAACGGCTAGATTGCCATGCGGATGGTACTTGCCCATGACGTCGCCGACGATGCGGGCGCATTTGCGCGTGGCACGATTGGGCTGCAACCCCATCTGCTGCATGGTGTAAAGAATGCGGCGATGCACCGGCTTGAGTCCGTCGCGCACCTCGGGCAGCGCGCGGCCGATGATGACCGACATCGAATAATCGAGATACGACTTGCGCATCTCGTCTTCGACGTTCACGGGCTGAATGTGCCGCGCGCCCGGGCCGCCGCTGCCATCGCCGGGAGGAGGAGTTAAGGGAAGTTGTGGGTCTTGATCTTCTGCCATGTTCGGTTTTTCTTTCGCTCAGTTGGTTGTGCCCGGGCCCAGTTTGCCCAGCGTCCCAATTTGGCGAAGCGCCTCTAAATAATTGCATTTACAGACGGTTAGTTGCTGTCGAGTAAATGATATTGTAACACGGGAAGGCCGCCTATAGCAGA
>JASHRB010000599.1 GCA_030037575.1 Candidatus Sulfotelmatobacter sp.
ATCAAGCAGGCGCGCAACATCGCGCTGCTGCCGTTTGCCGGCAGAGTGCAGTAGAAAATATTGCCCGCGGAGGAACGCGGATTTTCACGGATAAAGAAGGCTTTGTCGGTGATGATCCGTGCAATCCCTGGCAGACCGGGGAGCCATCATGGAAGTCATTCTGAAACAAGACGTGAACAAGCTGGGAGCCCGCGGCGACGTGGTGAAAGTTGCCGAAGGATACGGGCGCAATTATCTTCTGCCGCGCAAACTGGCCATCATCGCCAACGAAGGCAATAAGGCCGTCATTGCGCAGATGAAGGCCGCGGCGGTACGGCGCTCGGCCAAGGAGAAGTCGCAGGCTGAGGAATTGGCCAAGCAGTTTGAAGGATTGTCGGTGGCCTTCCAGCGACGCTCGGGTGAGCACGACCAGTTGTTCGGCTCGGTCACTTCCGGCGACATCGCCGAAGCTATCGCGAAAAAAGGAATCAACCTGGATCGGCGGCAGATTCAGCTGCACGATCCGCTGAAAACTTTGGGCGAGTTCACCGTGCCGGTGAAGCTGCACAAGGATGTGGCTGCGCATTTGAAGGTGGTTATCGAGAAGGAAGCGGTGCCCGAATAGGCGTCGCAGAGTCGCCCGCCCGGTCTCACCACTGATACAGGGGGCCAGTAATCGAGCCGGCGCGCTGCTCGCAATATTCTTAAGCGCCAAGCCGTGACCGAGCCTATCCCCGAGCCTCGATCCGCGGGCCAGGCCCGGTTCCATGATGCCCTCTCTCCTGTGTAGCCGGGCCCGCATAAAGAGTTAAACAGGACCGATCGCTCCCGTTTTCTAGGCTTAGACCAATCGTCTTCATCGATTCGTTAGGCATAGATCATCCCGGATGATTTCCGGTCTGCAACGGCTAGATGGCGGCGACATTCGATGCCCCAGCGCCGCACCAAGGGCGGCGCCCCGCTTCTGTGCACCTCCGCCGTCTCTCCCTAAGCCATTAGGAAAGAATCACCTAGACTCAATAAAAGCGCCTCGGCAGCCTATAATTTCTGCTCACGGTTCGACTGACTGACCGTCCATTCCTTATGCCAGCCCGGGTACGGCATTGACACCGGGCCTATAGGAAATGACAAAACATGCCGGCCGATGTACTGGCAGTAACACTTGCGGTTGGTAAACGGGCGCCCTCGAAAACGAAGTTCGAGCGAGTGGAGAAAGTCAGCGGTTCGATAGAGGTTGAGAACCAGAACCCGGCGCGGGGCCGCATGGCTGTTCAAGAACGCCGCATCGACGATACGATCCTCATCCGCGAGGCGCAGCGCGGGAACGCGGGGGCCTTCGAGGAACTGGTGCGCCATTACGATCAGGCCGTCCTGCGACTGGCGCTGCACCTGACCGGCAGCGAGCATGAAGCGCAGGACGTGTACCAGGATGCGTTTCTCAAGGCGTACAAGAACATCGGCAGCTTTCGCTTCGAGTGCTCGTTTTATACGTGGATTTACCGCATCGTCACCAATCTTTGCCTCGATCATTTGCGCAAGAAAAGCGTGCGTAAAGAAGAGGCGCCGGTGGTGAAAGACGCGGACGGCAGCCATTACGACCTGCTCGATAACGTGGCGGACGGGCGGGCGGGAGCGAATCCGGAACGGGATTTGATGCGGCGGCAGCTGGGGGCGCGGATTGCGCTGGCTCTCGAAAAACTGACTCCGCGCGAGCGCATGGTGTTCGAGTTGAAGCATTACCACGGACTGAAACTGCGCACGGTGGGAGAGATTTTGCATACGACGGAAGAAACCGCGAAGAATACGTTGTTTCGCGCTACGCAGAAGTTGAGAGGACAGTTGGCGGACATGAGGTGAGGGAGCTCCCGTGTCTCCAAAAGACCGAAGACATGGGGCACCCGGGAACGGCCGAGGGCGGCCGTCCCCACAGGAGTGGTGACGAGGTTGACTATGAAGTGCGAATGGATACGGGAAAACATCACGCTGCACGTTTATGGCGAGCTGGCCGATGACGCCCGCCACGAACTGGAACAGCATGTTGCCCGCTGCGCCGACTGCGCCGCGGAACTGCGAGGCGAGCAGGATTTTCACGCGCTGCTGTTAGAGGAACGCGTGGCCGAGCCTACTCCGAATCTGCTGGCGGCCTCGCGCATGCGACTGCAAGAGTCGCTCGAAACGGCCCAGCAAGGAGGTTGGTGGCATCGCCTGGCGTTCGATCCCGGGAACTGGCTGCGACAGGTCCGTTTCTCGCCGGCGCTGGCTTCCGCCATTCTGATTGTTGGCTTTGTCGGAGGAGTCGGCACAGCTTACAGAGTTCTGCTCCACTCGCTCCCGGCTGCGACCGCAGTTTCGAGTCCAGCCGCCACTCCGGCAGCGGAGGCTTCGATTACCGGCATCCAGTCCATTACGCAAGAACCCGGCAGCAATCAGATCGCCATCAAGTACAACACGGTTTCCACGCAGGAAGCCGAGGGGTCATTGAACGACCAGCACATTCAGCAATTGCTGCTGTTTGCCGCGCGCAATAACTATAATTCCGGCGTCCGCATGGATTCGGTGGATCTGCTCACACAGAAACCGGATGTTACGCAGGTGCGCGATGCCCTGATTTACGCCTTGCGCTACGATACCAACCCAGGCGTGCGGCTGAAGGCGCTCGATGGCCTGGGGAACTTTGTAAAGAATGATGTGCAGGTCCGCGATACGGTTCTGGAGGCGCTGGTCAACGATTCCAATCCGGGAGTACGGATCGAAGCGTTGCACCTGATCGATCCAGTA
>JASHRB010000600.1 GCA_030037575.1 Candidatus Sulfotelmatobacter sp.
CCAGGCTCCTTGCTTCACTTCTTTCCGGCGGCTGAACCAGCGGACTTGCGCGCGCGCTCCCTGCCCCATCTTTGCGCAGGCGGGGTCGTCCTCATTCAGCACCGCAAAATCATCGCCTCGTTGATTTTCAAAGATGCGCGCCTTTGCCTGGGCATAAACCTCAAATGTTTTATGCCGGTCGAGATGATCGGGAGTGACGTTCAAGACCACCGCAATTTTCGGACGGAATGTCTGGATGGTCTCGAGCTGGAAGCTGGAAACCTCGAGCACGATCGCGGTTTCCGGTTTCGCTCGGTCCGCCAGCGAAATGGCGGGCGTGCCGATGTTGCCGCCGACGAGCGCGGGCAATCCTCCCTGGGCCAATATTTCTCCGGCGAGCGTGGTGGTTGTCGTTTTTCCGTTGGAGCCTGTAATCGCCACAATCGGTCCGGGCAGAAACTGCGATGCCAGTTCGATCTCCCCGATCACTGCTTCGCCCAGCGATCGTGCCTGGCGCAGCAGAGGAGCATCCACCGGAACCCCCGGGCTCACCACGATCAGGTCCTGCTCGCGAAAGGTGCGTTCGCCATGGCCCCCGGTTTCGACGGTGATGCCATGATCGAGTAGAGCCGGAATTTCGTTGCGCAGCTCGTCGCCGCTTTTCGTGTCCGACACCGTCACTCGCGCCCCGCGCTTCTTCAAGAATAAAGCCGAGGCCACGCCCGACTTCCCGAGGCCGACGACCAGCACGCGTTTATTCGAAAGCTCCATCCGATCAATCCCCCCCAGAGAAACAGAGTGCGGGAGAAGAACAATTCTATTTATTTCTCTGCGCCTCTGTGATTCTGCGGTGAAAGGCGTTTTACCTCAGCTTCAACGTCGTCAGCGCGAACAGGGCGAACACCAGCGACGCGATCCAGAAGCGCACGATGATCTTCGACTCCGACCACCCCATTAATTCGAAATGATGATGAATCGGCGCCATTTTGAAAATTCTTTTCTTGCGCAGCTTGTACGATCCCACTTGCAGAATTACGGACAGCGCCTCGATCACAAAAACTCCGCCGATAAAGGGGAGCAGCAATTCCTGCTTGATGATTACGGCAACGGTTCCAATCGCACCGCCGAGCGCCAGCGAGCCCACATCGCCCATAAAAACCTCCGCGGGATGCGCGTTGTACCACAAGAATCCAATGGACGATCCCACCATGGCTCCGCAGAAAATCGTCAACTCGCCCACCTGCGGCATCTTTGGGATTTCCAAATAGGTGGCAAAAGTTGCGTGGCCACTCACGTAGGTGAGCACGGTCAGCGCCCCCGCCGCGATTACCGTGCAGCCGATCGCCAGGCCGTCAAGACCATCCGTGAGATTCACGGCGTTACTCGAGCCAACAATGACCAGCACCACAAACGCGACAAAAGGCAAAAATGCCAGGGGCCATAGATGAGGAAAGCGCTCCAAACTTTGCACCACCAGGTCGGGATGAAACTGTTTGAAAAATGGCACAATCACCCGGGTCGAATACATTCCGTAGGTCTGCATGGCGATGAGCATCACCGCGATCACGATGCTGGTGGAGATTTGCAACCCCAGCTTCGCTCTCCCGGTCAGGCCGAGGTTTCTGCGGTGCGCGACTTTGGTGTAATCATCGGTGAATCCAATGGCCGCGAAAGCGCAGGTGGCAAACACGGCGATCCATACGAACCGATTGTTCAAATCGGCCCATAGCAGCGTGGGCACAACGATGGCAATCGCGATGAGCAAGCCGCCCATGGTCGGTGTTCCCGCTTTTTTCTGATGTTCCTTGGGACCTTCTTCGCGGATGAACTGACCAATCTGAAATTCGCGCAGGCGGCCAATCACCAGCGGCCCTACGATAAGCGCGGTAAACAGCGCGGTCAGGCTGGCAAACGCCGTGCGAAAGGTGAGATAGCGGAAGATGCGGAACGGCGGAACAAAATGCTGCAGCTTCAAGAACAACAGCCAGTAGAGCAATCAGCCTCCGTCCCACTCGAAAACGTTCTACAAAATCTCGGTTTCAAATCCCCCACAGAGACAGGAGTGTTGAACACTCAGTCGCGGCGTGCCTTCCAGGTTTCCAATGCCTTCTCCAGTTTGACCCCGCGTGATGCCTTTAGCAGAACCAGGTCTCCATCGCGCGTCTGCCGAGCCAACCATTCGCCGGCTTCTTCGGGAGTGGCGACAAACTCGCTTCGCATTCCCGCTTGGCTGGCCGCGTTGACGGTTGCCTGCGCCAGACCGCGCACTCCGAGCAGCAGATCGATTTTCTTTTGGGCAATGTACCAGCCCGCTTGATCATGCATCTGTTCCGCAGACCGACCAAGCTCGAGCATTTCTCCGGCAACGACAATGCGCCGCTTCGCCGGCATCGCGGCCAGCGCATCGACCATACCCTCGAGCGCCTTTGGATTGGAATTGTAGCAATCGTCGATCACGGTGATGTTGTCGATCCTGAGAACCTGGCCGCGTTTGTCGGCAGGCGCTAATGAAGCTAAGGCCGATACTGCGTCGACCGGCGAGACACCACGCTGTGCTGCGACCGCCACGGCCGCCAAAGCATTCAGCACATTGTGCTCGCCGATGAGAGAGAGCTGCGTATGTGCGCGCAGGCTGCCGATCACCACGTCGAACTCCATGCCTGCGGCGCCCTTTGAGCGCACACACTCGGCGCGCACATCGGCGCTGGCCTTCGTTCCATACAGCACAGTCTTTCCCTTGAAGCCGCGGCCAAACTGCGAAACATATTTGTCGTCGGCGTTCAGAATCGCCGTTCCATTGGCGGGAAGCGATTCGACCAGTTCATATTTCGCGCGAGCAATACCCGCCAGAGAGTCAAAGAACTCAAGGTGTACCGGGGTGACGTTGGTCACTACGCCAAGCTCCGGCTGGGCAATTTTCGCCAAGGCGCGAATTTCGCCGGCGTGCGACATTCCCATCTCAATTACGGCAACGTCGAATTCCGGTTCGAGTTTGAGGAGCATCAGGGGCAAGCCAAAGTGATTGTTGAAATTCCCTTCGGACTTCCACACGCGGAACCGGGCGCTCAAAACATGAGCGGTCGCTTCTTTCGTGGTTGTCTTCCCCGCGGATCCGGTTACCGCCACCAGCGGCTTGCCCCACAGCTGGCGTACGGCCGTTGCCAAAGTCTGTAAGGCAAGCAACGTGTCTCCAACGGCGAGCAGCCTGGCTTTGCTGGAGTAACGGTTTAACCGATGGCTCTCGACCACGGCCGCGACCGCGCCCTTGGCAAGAGCCTGGGCAACGAAATCGTGCCCATCCAGGCGCTCGCCTTTGACCGCGAAGAAAAGCTCGCCGGGACGAATCGTCCGCGAGTCGATCGAGTATGCCTCGGCCACCTCTTGCGCTGAAAATTCGCCGGTGGCGGAGATAAACTTGGCAATCTTGCCAAGCGGGAGCTTCATCGCGCCGCTCCGGCCGAAACCGATCCGCAGGCAAATCCAGCGGCGCGCAACCCTTCCCGCGCGACTTCTAAATCGTCGAATGGAATCGCGCCCGCGCGCGTGACCTGCACTTTTTCGTGTCCTTTACCCGCCAACAACACAATATCTCCCGGGCGAGCTTCTGCGATGGCCTGTGCGATGGCTTTACGCCGATCCGCTTCAACGGTGTATTTCACCCTCGTTTTCTGCAAGCCCACCAGCGCATCATTAATGATTGCCACCGGATCTTCGCTGCGGGGATTGTCCGAAGTGAGCACCACAAAATCGCTGCCGCGCCCAGCCGCTTCGCCCATCAGCGGACGTTTCTTTCGGTCTCGATCGCCGCCGCAGCCAAACACCGTCAGCACCCGTCCCCGACTTCCGGCGGTTAATACCAGCTCGCGCGCCAATGCAGTCAGGTTGCGCAAGGCGTCGTCGGTGTGCGCGTAGTCGACCACAACCGTGAAAGGCTGCCCGCAATCGACGCGCTCGAACCTTCCCGGCACCGATTTCAGCTCCTCGACTCCGGCCGCGATCTGCTCTGCCGAGCACCTTCGTGCGTAGGCCGCAGCGGCCGCGGCCAGAATGTTGTAGACGTTGACGCGGCCGATGAGCGCGGAGAAAACCGGAATCTTGGCTTCCGGAGTAAGCAGATCGAAGCGAGTTCCGCGAGTTGTAATCTCCACTTTCTCCGGGCGCAGATCTCCTTGCTCCCAGCCGTAGTTCAAAACCACCGAACTGTGCCTGCGGCTGAAGTCGGCGAGCCTTGCGCCCGCCTCATCATCTATATTCGTAATTACAACTCGCGGCGCGTCGGTTCCGCAACCTTCAAACAACCTGCGTTTCGCGGCAAAATAATCTTCCATCGTGTTGTGATAGTCGAGGTGATCGCGTGTGAGATTGGTGAACAAAGCGACGTCGAAGGGGATGGCGAACACGCGCTCCTGCGCAAGCGCGTGTGAGGAAACCTCCATCACCGCCTCGGTTGCACCCTGGGCGACAGCCTCGTGAAAAATTCGATTCAAATCGAGCGCCTCGGGCGTGGTATGGGGCGCGGACAGAACCTTTCCCGCTACGTGATACTCGATGGTGCCGATCAGCGCGCTGGTTCGCCCCGCTGCATTCAAAATCGCTTCCAGCAGAAATGCGGTTGTGCTCTTGCCGTTTGTTCCGGTGATTCCGGTGAGGGCAATTCGGTCGGCCGGCCGTTGGTAAAAGTTGGCGCTCACCCGTGCCAGAGCGCGGCGGCCGTGTTGCACCACCGCCCAGCCAATTCCGGGTCTTGGCCGTTCGCTAGCCGCATCGGTAACAACGGCAACCGCCCCGGCTTTGATCGCTTGATCGATGAAGCGATTCCCGTTACTGGTCTCGCCGCGCATGGCAACGAAAAGGCAACCAGGTTTGACACGGCGGGAGTCGTATTCGATAGAACTCACGCCCGGATCCCCGCTTTGCGCGAGAACCTCCGCTCCATCCAGTAACTGTCGGAAGGTCATTGCCCAGATTATAGGGTAGGAAGAAAAAATTGCCGGTTGCTCGCGATCAACTTCCCCGCGGGAGCCAGCCATTTGGCTCGGGGACCCTCCGCTTGGGCCTCGGAGGTTCGCAAACTGGAGGGCTTCGCAGCGATGAGAGGCAAAAAATTAAGTGCGGTTACCAACGGCACGTGCCTGGCTCTGCCTGGGAGGGTTAGATTGTCTCCATGTCCACGGGAACAGGCTACGCGAGATACCGCTGCGGGCAGTGCGAAAAAAGCGAAGATCAATGCGAGTGCGAGAGATTCTGCTGCCTCTGCCAGTCGCAGCTCGACGTTCGCATCTGCGAAGACGGCCTCATGTACTGCGAACCCTGTCGCAACGCCTGCGACTACAAAACCTCCGACTAAGCCGGGCCCACCCGGCGGGGCGGAAGGATTGGTGATTGAGCCGTTGCTGAGCGCACCTGCGCTCGGGGTGAGTTCTAAGATCGATTATGGCTGCGCTCGTCAGCCAGACGCTGGCGAAGTTGTTCCCTCCCCGGTTGCGCGAGCTGGCGACAAGCTTCTGAGTTCACCAGCGGGGGCGGGTGCAACTTCACACTCTCGGGGGTGAGGGCGCTCCCACAGTCCGGATGCCTCCGGATGCGGGGTGATCAAAATATTGCAAGCGTGGTTGGCA
>JASHRB010000601.1 GCA_030037575.1 Candidatus Sulfotelmatobacter sp.
CTTGCCCTTGATGCGCTGCGACTCGCGCAAGTAGTAATAAGGCCTGCCGCGCACCATCTTTTTAGTAAGGCTAGGCATTGTGTTAGGTCATACGATAGCGCAACGGATAGGGGTAGCAAGTATCAAGTGGGTTTCTCCGACCCACTCATCCCGCGCATTAATGCGCGGCTATACGCGGCATCCATGCAAAAAGTAATCCCAGTCGACCTAACGTTTAATGTTAGGTCATACAAATGAGAACATACCAACGTTGGGTTCCCAAATTGCGGAAACCTGCTACCCGTGCGGGATGCAGCGGATACTAGGATAGATGAAAATCTGGCTCAACGACGCGAGGGTGGTAAAGTCGGGCTAGTGCCCACGACCGTTCCCCCGCAATCCTTCGAGCAGCATGTGGCGCACTCTCGCTTGGCGCACAACAGCTAGGCTGACGCCACAGGCTTTGGCTGCTTCCTCGTCAGTGCCGCCGTTCTTCCGAATGTGTCGAGCGATGCCAAGGTGCATGTCGGCGCAACCGCCGCAGTCCTGTGAGAAAGAATTCTGCTTGGAGAGGATCGGCAGCAGCACAGAGTCGCCATTCGTCGGGAGCTTGCGGGATTTTCTCGCCAGAGCGGGGCGACACGGTTTCGAGCGGTTGTTCCGCTTGCGACGATCCTCGATGGCGACCGATACTTCAACCTTGCCATGCCGTTCCCCGAAGCGATCAGCCACGGCTTGTGCGAATTTCCGAATTACAACTCCGGCGGCTACGAGGATTTTTCGGTTGCGGTGGCGGATGTAAATGGCGATGGAAAACCCGACCTGGTGGTGGCCAACTACTGCGCCAGCAGCAGCAACTGCTCGAACGGCACTGTCAGCGTGCTTTTAGGCAACGGCGACGGCACCTTTCAAGCGCCGGTCAGCTACAACTCCGGCGGCGAGGAAGCGTATTCGGTTGCGGTGGCGGATGTGAATGGCGATGGGAAACCCGACCTGCTGGTGGCCAACGAGTGTGTCAGCAACGGCAATTGCACGAACGGCGGCGCAGCGATTAGAGTTCGCTTGTCCTGTGATTTGGTGCGAAAAACGATGATGCCCAAATGCGACTTCGGAGGATAGGCTCGGACGTTTGCAAAATCCAAGTCCAAAGTCAGCAACACACGGTCCTCGGCGTGACAGCGTTCCAAGACTACAGAGTCCTTGCTACCTGATAGGCCTTCCTCTCCAACGGTATCCGCCTCGAGCCCAGAATTTCTAAGTACGGGCTCAAACTCCGCTGGCAGGTTCTCGTCAATTTTGAAATTCAAGCCTTGGTTTCCAGAGGAAGATCGGAAGTCCCCTCGCGTGCCAACTCGGCGGCGTAGGCGAGGGCAGCTTCGATGTCGGCTCCGGTCAGAACCGGATAGCTTCGCAGGATTTCGTCACGAGGCACGCCTACGGCGACGTTGTCAATGACCACAGAAACCAATACGCGGGTGTCCCGAATACAAGCTTTCCCGTGCAACACGGCGGGGTCGATGCTGATCCGTTCGCGCCAGTTCTGCATAGCGCAATTGTAACCCTCATGACAATGGCACGCCAAACCTCTCCGCCTGACTCAAGGTGGAGTTCTCCGGAAATCTGGTATGCAAATTTACTAAACATCTTCTCCGACACGGTACATTCGAAGCGAACGGAGGAAGCGAAGAAGAAAAATGTAAGAACTGAGTGTGCGGGAAATGTGCGGGAACGGGGTACAAAACCAGCCTAAACCAGCCAACAACTCAGGGCCAAAATGCAATGTTTTCTATGCTGTAGTTGCTTGCTCTTGTATGGTTTCGTGTCGGTTCCGGAAATTCTGAGCCGTTGAGCAATAACGATAAAAAGTAGAACACTCCCTATGCCAGCCCGGCGTGTGAGCCGAGGAGGCGGAGGGAGGAGGATGTTAGGCATGCTAAAGCGACATGAAGTGGAGATTTTGCTTAAAGCTGGCCACGCCAAGACCGAGGTAGCGGGGTTGGCAGGAGTTTCGTTGTGCTCGGTCAAGCGTATCGCGCACGAGAGTGCAGTGGTGCATGTCGATGATGTTGCGGAACGAGCCAAGCGTCAGATCGGTCGGCCCAGCACGGTTCAGAATTTCCGGAAACAGGTAGTGGAGATTCTCGAGCAGGAGCCGGATCTGGCGACGCTGGAGATCTTGCGGCGGGCACGAGAGACGGGCTATGAGGAAGGCAAGACGGCGCTTTACGCGCTGGTTGCCTCGCTGCGACCGAAGTGGCGGACGTGAAGGTGCGGTGAAGCCGCCAAGAAATAACAACTAATTCTTCAGCCAGTAATTCGGCGAGCGAGGGCATGATCTAGGTATCAAAGGTAAATTCCTTTGCGGAGCCGCACTGCCAGAGTGGACCCTTGACTATGCTCTCACAATGCGTACAATTGCTCTCGGGATGAGAGCAAACTCGAATCTCCTAGCCGACGTGCTATTCGGAAAAGGGCGTGGTGCGCTCCTCGCGCTGCTCTATGATCATCCCGACCAATCCTACTACTATCGACAAATCACGCGTCAGTTGGGGGACATCAGCGTTGGCACACTGCAGCGGGAGCTGGACACTCTCTCAAGTCTAGGGCTCGTCGATCGCAAGACAGTGGGTAAACAGGTTTTCTATAGCGCCAACCGGAATCATCCGGTTTTCCCGGAATTGCGCGCCTTGGTTGCGAAAACGGTCGGCGCAATTCAGGTGCTCCGTGAGGCTTTGGTGCCGATCGCAGACCGCATCTCGATCGCCTTCATTTATGGTTCGCTGGCACGGCAAGAAGAAAAAGCGGAAAGCGATATCGACCTGCTGATTGTCGGAAGGGTGAGTCTCGAAGATGTACTCGGATCTGTCAGCGAGCTTGAGCGATCGCTCGGCCGCGCCATTAATCCAACGGTTTACTCGTTGTCAGAATTCAAGGCGAAGCTCGCAAACGGAAATCACTTTTTGAATTCCGTGGTGCGGGGAGAGAAGATTTTCTTGATTGGAGACGAACGTGAGCTTAGAAAAATGGGCCGAGTACGGCTGGCTGAAGCCGGAACCGACCAGTCGCGATGAAATCAGGAGTCTCTTGACCATCGTCGAGCGCGACTTGAAGGACGCCAACGTAGCTGGTCTTTCCGAGGACAGACGCTTCGAGGCTGCGTTCAGCGCGGCTCGGACCTCGGCCAACATTGCGCTGCGGGCATCGGGCTATCGTACTGCGGTCCAAGCCGGACACCATCTTAAGACCATCGAATCTCTGGAACTGACGATCAAAGCTGACGCCAAGTTGATTCAGAGGATGAAAATGCTGTCAAAGAAGCGGAACGCCACCAGTTACGATTCCGCCGGGAATGTTTCCGAGCAGGAGTTGGAGCTCGCCGTCAAGACTGCCACCGCATTGCGCCGTGACGTAATGGGTTGGCTTCAGATGAATCATCCTGATCTATTGAGGAATTAGCGGCCTATCAGTGCCGGCGGCCCGCGCCGGAACGATGCACCGCGTTCCGGCCGTCCGGCAAAACATGGTCCCGAGATCGTACAGCGGGTGCAGAATCGAGCGTGCCAACAACCGGAACACTACAGCCGCTGGAGTGTACGCACGCTGGCCCAGGACTTAAAGCTGCCGCGCAGCACCGTGCATCAGATCCTGGTAGCTTCCGCTCTACAACCCCATCGGATTCGCACC
>JASHRB010000602.1 GCA_030037575.1 Candidatus Sulfotelmatobacter sp.
TGCAACTCTCCGGGCACACTCATCTCGGACAGTTTATTCCATGGAGCTGGATGGCGCGGCGCATTTACCGGCAGTTCGTTTACGGCCTCAGCCGGATCGGCAGGATGCAGGTATTTACTTCGAGCGGAGCAGGAACCTGGGGCCCTCCGCTGCGGCTGGGATCGAAACCCGAGATCGTGGTCTTGGAATTTAGCTAAGCTCGCGCCCTCGCCCTCGCGGGCGAGGGAGGCGCCTGGCGGGCACCCCACTAATCTCCCGCCACTTCCTCCTGTTGCCAGCTTTCCTCCTGCACGGAGGGCATCCCGGCCGGGTACTGCTCACCGCGCAACTGCGCTTCCAGCGCGGCGAGTTGGGCTTCGATATCCTGCTCGGCTTTGCGCTTACGAATGATTTCCTCGCGGTAACGGCGCAGGAAGTAATCGATGGTTTCGACGCGAATCTTGATCGAGCCGGTCGGCTTGTTCTCGTCGAGATCTTTGAAGCAGAAGTAGGGCGTGCCGGATTGCTCGATGATGCCTTCGATCACCCCGTAAATCGGCGCGTCATGGCCGCACTTGAAGCTGGAAATTTCGAGCGCCACCAAATTGGGGTGCCGCGCCGTGAATTTCGCCGCCCACACCTTATGGTTGGTGCTGCAGGAGTAAGAATTTTTCCACGCATCGCCGATATCCAGCGCATGACTGATCACCCCCGAGCGGACTTCGTCACCGAAAAGGCGATCCAGCAAATCCTCGTCTTGCGGCAGCGTGTTCTGCGAGAAGATGGGATAGCCGAGCTTCTGGAATTCATCGAGAATCTCGTGATTGAGACCGGGATCGTGGTGATAGGGCCGGCCGAGCATCACGATGCCGATGCGGTCTTCGCGCTCCAGTTGATCCATGACCTGACGCGCGCGGCGGCGAATGCCGGTTTCGTATTCCTGCAGCGCCGCAAACCCCGATTCGCAAGCGCGTTCGTTTTCTTCCGGGGAAAGTCCGAGCACCGACTGAAACGCCTGCAGCATTTGGAAGGCGAAGAGCTTCCGGTCAGCGAAGTTGAGCACTGGATCGATGTAGGTCAGCTGGTGCTCGGCGAAAACGTCGTTTTCTTTGGTGAACGCGGCTTTTACGGTTTCCGGAGTGGCCGTGACCGTGGGGCAGGCATTCGCGCCGACAATGTTCACCAGCGACGAATGCAGCACGTCATACATGGGGAAGAAGATCACATCGAGCGGCTTTTTCTTGTGTTTTTCCTGAATCAGGTTGTAAACGTGCGAAATGCCGATTTTCGCCGGAAAGCAGGGATCGATTGCCCCCCGGCTGGCGCCGGCGCGGTAAAGGTCGGAACTGGTGTAATCGGAGTAAATGATGTTCTCCGGTTCGACGCCCAGGCTTTCCAAATAGGCGTTGAACAGCGGCGCGTAGGTGTAAATATTGAGCACGCGCGGAATGCCGACGCGGACACGCTTGCGCTTTTCCATCAGGGCGCGGCGCTGTTGATCGCCCTTCTTCCATCCCGCCCAACCACGCTGGGGAAGGGGGTCGGCCACGCTCTTGGCGTTCGTCGGACGGAAGACTTCTTTCGCGGCCATGTCGACGAAGTTGGGATGCTGATCGCGCAGCTTATCGAGACCCGCCTTGATTTCCTTCATGTCATCGACGTCTTCGACCAACCCCTTTTCGCAGGTGGCGATGATCAACCGCTGCTCGCCCACCATCAGGGGTACCTTCGTGACCTTATTCATGGGCACGAAATTCTTTGCCGGTTCGGTGCGAATGTCGATGAAGGTGCGCAGGCAGTTATTCTTGCAGAAATAGCAGCGCGTCGCTTCATTGCGCGTGGTGCGGTATTCGATCTTGCGAACCGCATCGAGGCCGACAAAGGTCGTGCGCTGGCCGTTGCGCCACAGACGCAAAGACTCCTGCGCCGCACCGATGGCACCGGATTCGCCACAGTGTTCATGCACGATGATTTCTGGAGTCTTGCCGGTCGCGCGGAAGCTGTTGCGAATGAAATCGACTTCGGCTTTCACCACGGCGAGATTGTTCTGCGTTCCTCCCTGCAGGACGAAACGTGAGCCGAGCGCAGCAAGATTCGGAATGCTGGCAACGTACAGGAAAACGTTCTTCGGCAGCACCGCCGCCAATCCGGCCAGAATTTCTTCCGCGCGCCACCCCTGGCGCTGGAAGTTGACGATGTCGGACTGCATGAACACGGCGCAGCCGTAGCCGAAAACCGGCATCGCCTGGGCGGAGAAAGCCAGGTCGGCGTACTGATTGACGCTCAGGCCGAAGCCTTCAGCGGTCGATTGCAGAAAGTATCCGTTACCAGCCGAGCACTGCGTATTGAGCTTGAAATCTTTTACGCGGCCGTTGTGCAGGATGATGATCTTGATATCCTGCCCGCCCACGTCGACGATGACGTGCGGATCCGCGTAGAACTTGAGCGCGGATTCGGTGTGCGCGACGGTTTCGACCAGGGCCACATCGGCTTTTAAAACATCTTTGAGAATGTCTTTGGCGTAGCCGGTGGTGGCCACGCCCAGAACTTCAAGCTTGGCATTTTGTGCTTCAACTTGTCCGCGCAGGTTCTCGAACATTTCGATCGTGTCTTGAATCGGGTTGCCGTTCGAGAGCTGATACGATTTGCAAAGAATGTCGCCGTTTTCGTCGAGCAGAACCGCTTTGGTCGAGGTCGATCCGCCGTCGATGCCGATGAAGCCCGCCACCGTGCTGTTTTTCGGAAAGACCGCGGGCGTGAATTTCTTGCGGCGATACGCCTGTTTGAAAACGTCGAGGTCTTCCGGCTTTTCCACCAATCCCTTGCCGCCCGATTTGGCTTTTTCTTCCTGGCGTCCGAACTCGATGTAGTGAATCAGGTTGTCGTAGCCGCGATAGCAGCCGACGCAGTCGTCTTCGCTGCGCCCGAACTCGATCGAGCCCAGAGCGGCGAAATACTGCGCGTTGGGCGGAACTTTGATCAGATCTTCCGGCTTTGCGCCTTCCGGTATGGCAACCTTGCGCTCCTGCCACATGCGCGGGATGTTTGCGATCCAGGCTTCTTTCATGCCGCGAATGAAGCTATTAGGACCGCCGAGCAGCAACACGTGGGGACGCAAGGTGTGGCCGCGGGTAAGGACGCTGAGATTCTGCAGAACGATGGCTTCGAACAAAGAAGCCATCAATTCGTCCGAGGGCGTGCCGACTTTTTGCAGGCCGTTGATGTCGGTTTCAGCAAAAACCCCGCACTTGCCCGCGACTTTGTGCAGCTTAATGCCGTTGTATTTCTGCTGGGCGAGCAGTGCGGTCGGAATTTTGAGCTTGGCATTGATCTTGTCGATGACCGCGCCCGTGCCCCCGGCGCACTTGTCGTTCATCGAAGGGATTTTTTTCTTGCGCCCCGTTTCCTCATCGTCTTTGAAGACGATAATCTTCGCGTCCTGCCCCCCGAGTTCGATCACCGAATAGACTTCCGGGTGCAGCTTCTCAACCGCCAGCGAAACCGCCGTCACCTCCTGCACGAATTTCGCGCCGATCTGGTCGGCAATCGCGCCCCCGCCCGAGCCGGTCATGAACATGCGCGTGTTGTGCGCATTGATGCCCACTTCGCTCTCCATGCGCCGCAAAAATTCCAACGTCTTTTCCGGCTGCTTGGTTTCGTGGCGCTGGTAATCCTGCCAGAGGACTTGATCGCCGGCCGCGTCCACCGCCACGGCTTTCACGGTCGTCGAGCCCACGTCGAGGCCGACCATAAACTGGGTGTGATGGTCGTGCGGCTTTTGCGCATGCTTGATCTGCTGAATGGTAGGCTGGCGAGCCTCAAGTCCGTCGAGGCCCGCAATCTGGATCAGCTTCGGGCCTTGGTGATGGTCGTGATCGTGCATTGAGTCCTCTGTAAATTAGAAAAAACCTTTGACCGCGGAGAACGCCGAGTTGGCCCAGAAAAGCCCGACCCGAAAGACTTAAAATATCAGCGCTCTCAGCTATCCCGGCGGTGGATGTCTTCATCCCGCGTCCGAAGAATCTCAGCCGCGAGTATTAATCGCCCGACATCGCCGGGACCGCTTCGACCGGCACCCGCGACCGCTTCTGGAAGCGCGTGTCTTTATCGATTCGCTGGCTTACGTGCAGAACGAACTGGGCGGCGGTTCCGGCAACGCCTTCCTGGTGGGGCACGCGATAGAAGGGCCGCTTCAGCTCGGGATGCTGGTCGATGTATTCGCGAATATGCTGCATGCTCTTGCCCGTCGACTTGAGGCAGTGCTCGAACTCGGCCTTGGCTTTCACCTTGGCTTCGCCCAGCGCCATTTGCACCCGGCTGTGGGCGTTGACCTCGCCTTCGCCGGAGGTTTCGATGGGCAGGAAGATCATATCTTTGAACTTGTTGATCACAGCCGATTGCACGCCATCCGATTGCGAGGAGGGCATGCAGCCGAAGGGCTTCAGCGCCAGCACCATGTGACAGAGCTTGTGCACGGTGTAATAGACGTTTTTGCCGACTTCGAGGTGGCCCTCACCGCCGCGCGCGAACTGGTTATAGAAGGGATGAGCCAGGTCGGCCAGTTCCTGCTGGGGCACCAGATGGTGGGTGATGCCGCCCAGATTCTTGATGGCGCGGTGATAGAAGAAGTTCCACATGCGCTGCCCGGCGCCGATGCCCCACAGCTTTTTGTGCAGCCCGATGTAGTTGGCAAACTGCTTGTTGAACTCGTACCACTGGGGATTTTTGTGCGGGCGGTTCACCGGCCACTTCGCCTTGGCGTGCGCCTTGGCTTGATACATCAGGTAGGCAACCCAGGTCGCGATCGGCTCGACGAGCACCTGCGCGCCTTCGCGCTCGAGGAATTCGAACATGTGGAAGTTGCCGTCGCCCTCCGTGGTCTGCGCCCAAAACTCGCCGGTGATCTTGACCACCGGCTTCACCCGAGTCCGGTCGACTTCAATCGCATCCATCTTGTCACGCGCCGACTTCAACGCGTTCAGATAATCCTGGCCCCACATGTGCTCGTGCCACTTGCCGAACACGTTGAAGGTGTTGCGCAAAACTTTGTTGCTCTTGACCTTGGGCTTCAGCCAGTTGGGCGCGCTCTGTTCGATCTCGAACGACTTGCGATTCTGCATGTCTGCGCAGAGTTCGCCAACCATTTCCGGGAAGACGCGATCCGTTTCGCCTTGGTTCACCTCATAGGGACGAATCTGGTAGATCAAGTCGTTGATCACGTCCCCCATGTGCAGCGCGTTCAACATGCCGAAGCCAAAATCGATGGTGAACTTGAGGCCCGGTTCACCGGACGCGGCCTTGATCCCGTCGCTGTCTTTGAACAGTAAAACGCGGAAGCCATCGAAGCCAGCATTCTTCAATGCAAAACGATATTCCGCTTCATACATGCCGAAGCGGCAGGGACCGCAAGAGCCGGCGGTGAAGAACACGTAGTTGTTCAGAATCTGCTCGCGCGTCAGGCCTTCTTTTTCGAGGAACTGCAAATACTGCACCAGATTGCCCACCGTGAAATAGGTCGGATTGCATTGCCCGTTGTTGCCGAATTCCTTGCCGATCTGGAAAGCCGGCACGTCCGGCACGGGCAGCTTTTCGCAGCGGTAGCCGCAGCCTTGGAAAACGGCACGAATCAGATCCTCGTGCTTCCAGGTAAATCCGCCAAACAGAATCGTGGTGTGCGCGCGCTGTTCGGCGGTGAATGCCCGCTCCACCGGACGGTGAAAATGGTTCGCCTGATCCAGCCCTGCAATCTTACGCAAGCGAATTCGTTCGGCCTCTAAACGTTTCTTGATCTCCGAATCATTTTCAATCTGTACAAAATTCGTGGCCATAAAGCTCCTGTGGTGTTGCGCTGAATGAATTTGTTTGGGAAAGAATTGCCCGCGGATCGAAGGACAACCGGCGTGCCATGAACCCGACTGCGGAGGACGCAAACGAGGCACAACAACGGCAGGGACGGGAAATCCGCCCGATCACTTTCAACTTGCCAACCAGCAACATCCGAACTCCAAATAGAGGGGTTAGGAGGTTCGATGTCTTACACCGGCGGAACAACAGAAAGTTCCGTAGGCACCGGATTATGCAATGGTTGCGTTTCAGATGCTCGCGTTACGCAAACCACTTGCCCCAAGTTTCCCCAGTTGCTCAGTGAAGAGATAGACCACCTTTGTAGCAGAAACCCAGCCTCCAGTTCAAGAGATTTGGCCAGCTTGCCGGTAGGGGGCACTACGAAATACAAGCCGGCAGTTCACACAAACGCCGGAAAACGGTCAAGGGCCGCGTGGGTAATCATGTTTGAGCGCACTCCCCTGGGGCACACGGATTCTGTTCCGCTCAGCGGTTGGTGCAGTAATTTATGACACTTAGGCAGGGGCAAGATGTTTTGTTTCCTTTTTGAAGAGGAACCGCTGCTCTGCAGCCGGTACTGCGATGAAATCGAACCTTTCTTCGCCACCTGGCTACTTTCCATTTAGGCTTCCGATCCATGGGAGAATGGCTTTATGAAAGCGCCCGCTGCTGACTATTGGGCAATGTTACCGGCGGCAATCGCCGAGGCGCGCAGGGGACTTTCCCAAGGCGGCATTCCCATCGGCGCCGCGATATTTAACCTGAACCGTGCACTCCTCGGCTCCGGCCATAACCGTCGCGTGCAGAATGGCGATCCTTCGGCGCACGCCGAGACCGACGCGTTTCGCAATGCCGGCCGCCAGCGCAGCTATCGCAATCTCATCATGGTTACCACGCTTGCGCCCTGCTGGTATTGCAGCGGTTTGATACGGCAGTTCGGCTTCGGCACGGTGGTCGTGGGGGAGAGCCGCAACTTTCAAGGCGGCACGGATTGGCTGCGCGCGCTTGGCGTAAACCTGGTCGATCTCGATTCTGACGAGTGTGCCTCGATGCTGGCGGCTTACATTCGTGCGAATCCCGAGATTTGGAAAGAAGATATCGGCGAAGAATAAGTCTCCCCAGGCGTG
>JASHRB010000603.1 GCA_030037575.1 Candidatus Sulfotelmatobacter sp.
GTGAACAATTACGCCGACGACTCGCAAATCCTGAGTACAGGAATCAGCTTCCCCATCGCGTTCTTTCGAGCCATTCTCTACGGAGCGGAAGGCAAGGTGCAGCTTCTGCAATGGAAGGGATTTTCAGGTTTCGCCAGCTACTCCTACATCGTCGGGAATGCGTGGTTCCCGGTGACAGGAGGATTGTTCTTGGGAGATGATGCGGTCAATCCCACCACCGGGCACTTTCCTGACTCGCAGGACCAGCGCAACACGGTGCGCGCGCGCGTGCGCTATCAGGCGGCGCGGCGCCTCTGGTTCGCCGCGGGAAGCGATTTGAACAGCGGGCTGCCGTTCCAGCCCGATCTGACCCCGCAGCAATATGCCACCGAGTACGGCCAGGTGGTGATTAATCACCTCAACTTCACGCGCGACCGCATCCATCCTTACTTCACGCAGAATGCTTCGGTGGGCGCCGATCTGTACCAGCAGGAAAAACGCTCGGTGCGCTTGCAGGCCGACGCTACGAACCTGAGCAATACGCTCGAAGTGATCGACTTCGGGGGACTGTTCTCCGGCAACGCACTGGGCCCCTCGCGCCAATACACGGTTCGCCTGGTGACAACATTCTAGGCGCCGCAGCGCTTCATCGAGCGCCACCCATGCGCAAGGGGCTTTTTCTGATGGAGGAAGTTGAGCGAAGGCCAGGGCGGCGAGAACCGGCTCATAATCGATATTGAGAAAGGAAGCGTGATGGGATCAAGAACAATCCGCGTTTGCTTATTGGCGGTCATCATAATCGCCCCGGCAGGAAGACTTCTCGGAGCGCACTCCTCCGAAGTTCCGGCCAACGTTGCCTACGTGAGCGAAGAGGAGGGCGGGATCAGCGTGATCGACTTGAGCACGCTCAAGGTAGTCCGCAGAGTCGGACCGAGCGATCTCGCGCCACGAGGACTGGCGGTGACCTTTGACGGGAAATACCTCATCACATCGAACAAAAACACCCGCGATGGTGCGGTCTTCCGTACGCGGGACCTGCGCTTGCTTAGACGCATTCACATCGGAGAGGGTCCCGAATTCATCAAAATCAATCCCGCTGGGAATTGGGTTTTTGCGACTTTCGAACCCAGTTCGGAGGGCGGACCGCCGGGAGCCGCGAAAGCCGGCGCGAGCGGCGACGAGGAAAACGGGCCGCCGGCTCAGATCGCCTCGTTCCATGTTGGAGATTGGGTGCCGGGTCCGGTGTCCACCGCGGGCCAGGAAACCGAAGGCATCGAATTCTCGCGCGACGGAAAGTTGATGCTGGTGGCCAACGAGTCGCAGGAAACCATCGGAGTATTCGACGAAGCCAGCGGGCGGCATCTGCGAGACGTCGATCTGAAAACCTACGGAATCCGGCCGCGCGGCCTGAAAGTTTCTCCGCTGGGTAACGAGTACGCGGTGACCATGGAAAGCTCGGGGACGTTGCTCACAATGGACGCAAACTTCAACCTAATCAAATCTGTGCCAACCGCGGCGAAGCCCTATGGAGTCGCGTTCGACCGCGCGGGCAAGCACATTTTTGTTTCTGCCGCGCAGGCGGGCAAGCTCCAAGTCTTTTCAGCGGACTCCCTGCAACTGCTCGCCGAGGCGCCCACCGGCAAGAGGTGCTGGCATTTCACATTCACGCCCGACGATTCCAAGATTCTATTGGCCTGCGGACGGTCGAATAATGTAGTTGTGATCGACGCCAATTCCTACAAACCGGTCGCCACAATCGAGGGATTCAAGCTGCCTTGGGGCATTGTGACCTACCCGAGGTCATACGGAAGTTTGGGATTGCCGTAAGTACAGCAGTGTGACCCAAGGCCCAGGTCTAGGTGGACGTGGCGGCTGCGGAGCTTAAGGTAAGTCAACATGGCAATTACTCCGCAAAAATGCGCCTGCTTCTCTTGGCCTTGGGCACGGTCCTGATCCTTCCCTCGTTCTTACGGGCCCTGGAGGCCAGCTGGCGGATCGATCCGCTCCACGGTGGCCCACTTTAGCGTGCGTCACATGATGATCTCGACGGTGCGCGGGAAATTCACTGGCGGCACTGGATTCGTGACCTGCGATCCGAACAATCGCGCGCGGGATGCCGTGAATGCCACCATTGACTGCGCCACCGTGAACACCGGAATGGCCAAGCGTGATGCTGACTGCCGAGCGGAAGCGGCACGGCATAAAAGGACTCGCCCTTCATGATGCTTCGCCGCGGAAGGCGCCCAAAACCAGGAAAACTCAGGCAGAGGCCGCTTTACGCCGCATGGCCCGGTGGATCTCGGTGACCAGCTGCTGTTGCCAGGAGCTACCCTTCTGAAACCAGGCCTGGGTTTCGCGGCCAAGGAGAGTCAATTCTTCGCTGGTGAGGGTCTTTCCTGTCATCACGAAAATGGGCAGATCCCGGAGTGTTTCCTGGCTGCGGATATGGCGGAGCACCTCGAAGCCGTCCATCCCCGGCATCAACAGATCGAGCATAACCGCCCCGATCAACTTGGAAGAGAGCACCTCCAAAGCGCGGACCCCGCTGCGGACACTCTGCGTTTCGTATCCCGCCGCCCGCAGGGTCTGTTCCAACAATTCCAGCGTCCTGGGGTCGTCGTCGACGAGCAGGATGGCGGCATCGTCGTCGATACGAGACGGAATATGCTTGTTGAAGGCCTCCAAAAGCGCCGATTTGTGGATGGGCTTCACCAGGTAATCGGTAGCGCCCAAAGCAAAACCCACGCGCTTGCGGTCGACGACGGAGAGAATGATGACCGGGAGATCGCGGGTTTCCGGGTCCTTGCGCAGCACAGTCAAAACATCAAAGCCATCACCGTTATCCATCAGCACATCCAGCGCAATGGCGTCGGGGCACAGTTCCTTTGCCCGGGCGAGAGCTTCGGCTCCAGATTGGGCCAGGGCCACCTGGTACTCGCTTCCCAGATGGGTGGCCAAAAGTTCGCGGGCGGAAGCCTCATTGTCGACAATCAGGATCAGTGGCTTGCGCGGACTTGCACCGGCGACGGCGCTCGGCCGCCGAGCCGGAGCAGAAACTGCACCCGATCCCGCGGGCAGAGTGAAGCTGAAACAGCTGCCCTTGCCCAGCTCACTTTGGAGAGTGATCGCGCCCCCTTGCTGCTCCACCAGGCGCTTGGTGATGGCCAATCCCAAGCCGGTGCCCCGGTTGGCCGGATCCTGGCTGACGCCCTCGACCTGCCGGAACTCGTCGAAGACCAGTTTCTGATCTTCCGGCCGAATTCCGACCCCGGTGTCGGTTACCGAAATGCGCACCTGCCTGCCCGCATCGACGCAGTCGATCGCGATTCGGCCCTCTGACGGCGTGAACTTGACCGCGTTGCTGAGCAAGTTGTACAGCACCTGCTTGAAACGAACCCGATCGGCGTAGACCGGCTGTTGCGTCCGCATCTCATGGTGCACTTCGATTTTCTTGGCCATGGCCAGGGGACGGATGATGGAAAGGACTTCGGGCATGGCATCCTGGATGCGGAAATCTTCACAACGGATTTCGAGTTGCCCGGCTTCGATCTTGGAGAGGTCCAGAATATCGTTAATTAATTGCAGTAAGTGGTCCGCGCCCTGTTTGATGTGATTGACGAAACGCTTTTGCTTATGGTTGAGTTCGCCCGCGGTTTGGTCCTCCAACAGGCCGGAAAAACCCACAATTGCGTTGAGCGGGGTACGCAGATCGTGGCTCATGTTAGCCAGGAATTTGCTTTTCATCTGGGTTGCCCGCTCGATCTCCCGTCCTCGAACCTCCAGTTCCTTGTTGGCGGCGGCCAGCTCTTCGACCTTTTTCTCGAGCTCGCCCGCCAGCTGCAGAAGCTTGTTTTGCTTCTCCTCAAGATCCGCATTCATCCGCACGGCGTCCATAAAGGTGGAGAAAAGCAAATCCAGAATCTGCTGCCGTTCGGAGGTGATGAAGTATTTCTTGCCGCCCAGGTAGATTTCCGCGCCCAACTTCATGCCCGAGGCCTGGCGCTGGGTAAGATTCGTCAGAATGTGTTCGGTTCGCGACAGCAGATACTCGGCGTCATAGGGCTTGCGAATGAAGCTGTCGGCGCCGCATTCCAGCGCCTTGAGCACCTCTTCGGCGGCAGTCAATGATGTGAGAAGAACCACCGGAACGTCTTTGAGTTTCTCGTCGGTCTTGATCTGCTTGCACAGGGCATAACCGTCCATTTCCGGCATCACGATGTCGCTGATGAGGATGGTCGGCGACTTTTCCCGGGCCGCAGCCAGCGCTTTCCTGCCGCTGCCGGCGATTCTGACGCCATAGCCCTGCTCTCGCAGCAGGTGCTCGAGGCGCACCGCCTGAGTAAGGCTGTCTTCGGCGATAAGGATGTCTACCTGCTTGCCTGTTTCTGGCGACCTCATAAATTCACTCTTCTCTCGTTGGGATTTACCAGACTCATCATCGCTTCCGCAATTTTGTCCGGAGAAAGTACGTAGCTGGCCGCGTCCAGGTTTAAGGCTTCGCGGGGCATTCCGTGCACAACCGAGCTGGCCTTATCCTGCACCAGGGTGACGGCCCCTTCATCTCTCATCAGCTTGAGTTCTTTGGCTCCATCTTTTCCCATGCCCGTGAGCAGTACGCCAATGGCGTTTGCTCCGTAGGCGTTGGCAACCGAACGGAAAAGGTGCGAAACCGAGGGGCGGAGGCCGTTTTCGGGATCCTCTTGGCTCAGCCACAAGCGGCCGCCCAGGCTCACGTTCATGTGCGCGCCGTCGGGAGCAAGATACACGTGCCCGGGAAGGATCAGATCGCCATGGGCCGCAACCTGGACTCGCACGGCACACTCTTCGGCCAGCCAGTCCACAAACCACTGGACAAAACCATCGGCCATGTGCTGCACAACCAGCACCGGAATGGGGAAGTCTTTGGGCAGGCGGGAGAGGATGGTTTGCAGAACCGGCGGACCTCCCGTCGATGCTCCAATGGCGACCACCTGGAATGGCGCGGCGGAACTTGGCCGTTCGAGTTGCGTCGCCGGGGACTCTTCCCGAAGCGCGTTGACGCGTAGCGGCCGGGCCCAGCGTGTGAGCACTTTCACTTCCGACATCAGTTTCACCGCCTGAATCAGCTTTGCCGCTCCGTCTTCATGTCCGGCTCGACCCTGACCGGCCGGTTTCGGGAGCACCGCCAAAGCCCCAGCTTGGGTGGCGCGCATCGCGATCGCCGCTTCCCGCGCATTGGCGCTGCCGCTGACCATCACCACCCGGGTCGGACAAGTTTCCATAATCCTGCGAGTGGCGTCGAAGCCACTCATTTTGGGCAAATGGACGTCCATGGTAATGACGTCCGGCTTTAGCCGTTCTGCCGCCTCGATGGCTTCCTCTCCCGAGTGGGAGACCCCGACCACTTTGATCTCGGGGTCGGAGCTGAGCACGTGAATCAACAACTCCCGGACTGCCGCTGAATCCTCGACAACCAAAACTCTCACGATTCGCCCTAGCGCGGTGGTCATATCAGCCTGTGGATGACCTGCAACAGATCTCCGTGATCGAAGCTGCTTTTCACGATGTAGGCATTGGCG
>JASHRB010000604.1 GCA_030037575.1 Candidatus Sulfotelmatobacter sp.
ACCTGTTTCGCACGCGCACCAATGAGCTGACCATTCATGTCGATGAGATCACGTTTCTGAGCAAAGATCTCTTGCCCCTGCCCGAAAAGTGGCACGGCCTGACGGATGTGGAGTTGCGCTATCGCCAGCGCTATGTCGATCTCCTCATGAATCCGGAGGTGCGCCAAGTTTTCATCAAGCGCAGCCAGCTGGTGCAATCGCTGCGCCGCACGATGGAAGCGCATGGATTCATCGAAGTCGAAACCCCGATGATGCAGCCGATCGCAGGGGGCGCGGTCGCTCGGCCATTTGTCACGCATCACAACACGCTCGACATCGATTTATACTTGCGCATCGCCCCCGAGCTTTATTTGAAGCGGCTCGTGGTCGGCGGATTCGACCGAGTCTACGAAATCAATCGCAACTTTCGCAACGAAGGCTTGGGCTGGCGATGGAATCCCGAGTTCACCATGCTCGAGTACTACCAGGCCTACGCCGACTTCCGCGACATGATGGACCTGACGCAGGAATTGATCGTGCAGGCGGCACACGATGTGACGAAAGATAAAGATCATCCCGACGGCAGAAGCCAAACCAAGTGGGGCGATCAGGAAATCGATTGGGCGAATTGGCAGCGGTTCACGATGCGGGAAGCGATTATTAAATTCTGGCCGGATTCTGCCGGCGACAGGCCACAGATGAGCGATTTCACCGCACCCGACAGAGTCGAGAAGCTGGTCGATCGCTTCCATCGATCGCACGCGCATATGGCTTACGATCCGAGCCAACCCGTTGGCAAAACCATTGCTGCACTGTTTGAAGCTGTGGCCGAGGAGCATCTTACGCAGCCGACCATCATCTACGAATTTCCCACCGCCGTCTCGCCGCTCTCGAAGCGAAAACCCGACGAGCCTGACTGGACCGAGCGCTTTGAAATTTTCGCTGGACGAATGGAGATCTCGAACGGATTCAGCGAGCTCAACGATCCTGAAGATCAGCGCCGAAGATTTGAAGCGCAGCTCAAGGAACGCGAGCGCGGAGACCAAGAAGCTCACCAGATGGATGAAGATTACATCCGAGCTCTCTCCTACGGCATGCCGCCGGCCGGCGGTGTCGGCGTGGGCGTCGATCGTCTGTGCATGTTGCTCACCGACTCGCACACCATCCGCGACGTCATTCTTTTCCCGCTGCTCCGGCCGGAAAAGAATTCGGCGCCGGAAGAAGCCGCATAAAAGCGAGTCATAGCCGCAAACCCGTTAAACCTTTCTCCACGCTTTGCCTTCTAACCTGTGGGAACCGCGGCGAGCACTAGAAACCGGGTTTTCGCGTTTCTAAAATTGTGGTACGCGTTTTGGGCTCTCTAGTGGCGGCGCTACCGTAGTGTCCTAGAAGCAGATGGGCACTGGGTCGGTAGCGCTTTGCTTTTTGGAGAAGGGCAAGACGGTACCGCAAGCCGGCGTGGCTGGTTTCAGTTTCAGAAACATCTACTTCTTTCCGGTGCCCGCTGTCTCGTTTGTGGTCATAGGCGGCAGGTAGGGAGGCTTATCGGGGCTGAAGTTGGTGCTCAGATAATCGATCAGAGCATCGCGGTCGGTGGGATCGACCAGCGCGCCCCACTTGGTCATCTTATCGACTTCTTTCGTCCACGCGGCCTTGCTCAGACGCTGCTGCAAAATAATGCGGGCCTCGTGGCATTCGGTACAGGCGGTCGTGGCCTTGGCTTCGATGGTCCCGGGCGGAAGTTGCTCCATAACCTTCGGCGGTCGGGCTTGCTGGCCGGCAGCCCCGGCCGCAATTGCCAGAGCGAAAAGCAATGCCCCGCTCGCGAATGTGGTTGTTTTTGCGCTACTCCACATGCACCCGGACCTGATCAATCGAATTGTTCAAGTATCCGCTGGGATTCCAAATGGCCTCGGCGGGCTGTGTGCGTCCCCGGCTATCGGTCGCACGGGACAGGAGGGTATAATCCCCGGGTTTCGCGGTTTTCCAATCGTAACTCCACAGCCGCCAGGCGTAGCGGGCTTGCTCATGGCCTAGTCGGGTCGGGCTCCAATTTGCCCCGCCGTCGGTCGAGATTTCGACTTTGGTGACATCGGCCTCGCCCGCCCACGCCACGCCGTGCACCGTAGTCTGACCGGCCCTGATCGCGGTGCCGTCCGTCGGCGCGGAAATCAGCGACTTCACATTCAAAGCGGTTACCGGATGCGTGTCCTCCGGTTTTACCGCCTGGCCGGGTTTTACCGGCTGGTTGGGCAGCCGATAACCCGGATTCATGAAATTGCCGGCAAATTCGCTGTCGAGCACTTTGATCTCGGTCAGCCACTTACATGAAGCCGAACCGATCCACCCGGGTACGAGGCCGCGCGCCGGAAATCCGTGATGCTTGGTTAGGGGCGATCCGTTCATGTGCGTGGCGATCAACGTGTCGCCGTCGAGCGCCTTCTCAAGTGGAATGCTGCGGATAAACGGGGGAACGTTGCCCGGAACTTCATCCCGTCCGCGAAACATCACGTGCCTGCCCGAGGGCTTCACTCCGGCACGGTTCAAGACATCACGCAAGCGCGGGCCAGAGAATCGCCCCGTTCCCACCGCACCCTTGCCCCATTGAATCCCCGGAACCTGCGGCCGATATAAGCCGCGGCCGTTGCCCGCGCACTCCAGGGTGTTCACCACGGAGTGGGTCGCCATTCGGTGCAGGTCGACCAGAGTCAGGATAAGCGGCTTTTCAACTTCCCCTCCGACCGTCAGCTTCCATTCGCCGACGTCAAACTGCATCGGCTCATGCATGTGATTGCGAACAAAGAAGTGCGACACCGGAGTCAGCCAAGTGTTGAAATAGGCAACCGGAGATTCGAGATCCACGAATCGGAAGGAGCGCAGAACCATTCCCGGTTCTCCGGGAAAAGGAACTGGTTCCTGGCCTTGGGGAAACGCCCATGCGAGCAGAGAAGGCGCCGCAGTGGCGGCAAACGCCGCGCCCGAAACCTGCTGCAAGAAATCGCGCCGGGATTTCATCATTCCGCGCTCAGAATAACTCTATTAACTCTATTGTACATGTTGTCTTTTCATCATCCCTTAACATGAATCTAGCACCACCGGCCCGGAAAAGGAGAGTGTGCCCAAACCGGGCCGATGGCGATTCTGAAGGGTACACGCCCCTCAGAAAATTGCTGGGCCGTGGAATGGAAAGTCTGATACCAAGGGCTCAACAAACCGAAACAGGCAGGTCCCGCGCCGCTCAACGGCGCGGGACCGATGGCTGGAAACATTTCGCTCTTTACGGGATGTAGTAGCGAAGCGAGCTAAATACCATGTTGTCCAGACCGGAAGGCTGAACCGCGGTTCCCTTGGTGAAGCCTTCTCCATACCAGGTTTCGCGGGTGACGTAGGAATACTGCACGCCGAACTGGAATCTGCCCTTGGGCCCGTTGTAGAACCTGTACCAGAAGCCGGCGGTTCCTTCGAGCAGGTCCCGAGTGTCAGCGGTGCAGTCGGCTAAACTGCCCGGAGAAAATCCGTTATCGACGGTAGGAGGTGTTTCCTCGTAACAGCCGTAGTTTGCGGCGGTGGGAATGCCATAGCCGACCATCTTGTTGATGACGGGATCGTAGTCATCGGCGCGGCCGGCGTACTCGACTCCGCCGTTGAGGTAAATATCAAGTTTGCGACCGTGCCATTCGAGCGTACCGAGACCCTGCCCGTTTTTCATCAGATTGAAAGCACCATCGGCGTGGATCGAACTGTCGGGCAAGCCACCGGTTCCGTAGCGGCCAACTCCCTTTCCGCCGAGAACATGTAGTCCGAAGTCGAGATGCTGGGCGACCGTCCACCGCGCGTTGACGCCGAAGCCGCCGCCATTGCGCGAGCTGTTTACCGCTCCCAGAGCGTTGGGGCCGGTTTTGCCGTCGCAAATGGTCGTGTCGGAAACCCCCGCGCAGGGGAAGATCCGATCACGGAAGGCGGTGTAGAGTCCGAAGACTTCATAGTGCCCGAAACCCGGCTCAAAAACCGCCTTGGCAATCAGGTCGGGCGCAGGGTTGAACGAGTAGGTGGCGATGGGGGTGCAGGTGGTCGTGACCGAAGTCGCTGTGCTGTTGATGGTGCTGCTGCAGGTGCTGATGGCGGCGTTATAAAGACCGCTGCTGGTTCCGGCCTCGCCCACCAGGAAGTTCGCCTCATTGCTGTGGGTAGTAAGGGTGGCTTGAGAGTTCTCGACCGAGGCCGCCAGCCATACCTTGTTGTTAATGTTCTTGGCTAGGCGTACAGCGTACTGCCGAGCCCAACTGAAGCCAACGGTATACTGCGCGTCGATGGTCATGGGAACGGTCTCCGTTCGATTGTCGACGCCATGCCGCGTTTCCGTAACCAGACTCCACATCTGGCCGCCGGTGATGCTCCAGCCGTCGTCCATGGCCGCCTGTCCCCAGGCTTGGCGTTGCCGGAAAGGATAGCTGTTGCTTTGGTTGTTATTGGAGGTTACGGCGGCGGAGAGAAAGTCACCCTCGTAGTAGCCGGACAGTTTGGCCATTTTGAGTTTGCCTTCGGCCAACAGGCTGAAGCGGGACTGACGGCCAGACCCGAAAAACTCCGACATGCTGCTCTGTGATGCTCCGGGCATGGTCAGCGAGTTGAACGGCGTATTGACGTCCGATCCGAGGGCCCGCGACCGCCGTACCGTTT
>JASHRB010000605.1 GCA_030037575.1 Candidatus Sulfotelmatobacter sp.
GTGACGGCTTTTCAGCGGACTTGTCTTCCGCAAGAATGGCAAAGTCTGACATTGAGCAAACTCCGGTAGGTTCAAATCTGATTCGGGTACCGTACACGAACGCTCGGTTCTTAAGAGAAGTCGTTGCGGGAAATGTCGAACGATTCAGGGAGAAGGGCGCAAAGGGCGGAGTCGTTGTACCTTCAGATCTCCTGATCTCATTGGAGTGAAATTGGGGATCTCGATGAAATCAGAATGAGCCAAAAAAGCAGGTTGCGGACGGGCATGGGAGTTGGTAAGAAAAGGTATGCCACAACTGCAATTACCCATCTTTCCGGTGGGTGTGACGGAGATCAACACGCGAGTGGCCGTGGAAGCCAAGGACGGTCGCGTTTGTTACATCCATGGACATCTGCCAGTTTTTCAACATGAGGAAACGGATGTGTGGAGTTTCCGTATGTTCACGAGTCAGATGATCGTGAATGGGACGGCCCAGGCGAAAGAAATCGTGCAGACGTTTGGGGTGCCGATGGGCACGGTCAAGAGGTACATGAAGGTGTACCGGGATTATGGGGCCAAAGGTTTTTATGAGCCCAAGCCGAGGCACAGTTCGGCCTCGGTGCTGAAAGGGGAGATTCTGGAGCGAGCGCAAGCCTGCTTGGAGGAAGGGCAGAGTGTTCCGCAAGTGGCCCAGGAACTGAAGGTATTGGGAAACACGATCCATAAGGCGATCCGGGCAGGACGTTTGCGGCAACCTCAAAAAAAAGTGCAGCCCGCGCGGTTGAGCTAAGCACTCAAAGCGAACGCAGTCAGTGCGACAGTCAGGCTGCCATGGGATACGCCACCACGCGCACGTTGGAGCGGATGGCGGCGGCCATGGGAGAACTGGCATCGGTGCCGATTGAATTTCAAAAGACCAGCGATGTGGCCAGCGGCGGCGTGTTGCTGGCGGTGCCGGCGTTATTGGCCCAGGGGCTGCTGCGCCACCGCCCGACAAGCTACCAACTTCCCAAAGGTTTCTACGGCATCGACAGCATTTTTCTCTTGCTCGGGCTGATGGCGCTGGCCCGCATTCGCTCGGTGGAACAACTGCGCTATCAAGCGCCGGGCGAGTGGGGCAAAGTTCTGGGTCTGGACCGCATTCCGGAAGTTCGCACTCTGCGCCAAAAGATCGAACTGCTGTGTCAGGACTCGGGACTTGCCCGGGAATGGAATAGCCGGCTGGCCCGGGAATGGATGGCGCGCCAAGACAGTGCGGATTTGTATTTTTACTGTGACGGGCATGTGCGCGTCTATCACGGAGAACAGACGGCCTTACCCCGGCACTATGTGGCGCGGGAACGGCTCTGCCTGCGGGCGACCACGGATTATTGGGTCAATGCCACGGATGGTCAGCCCTTCCTGTATGTGAACCAGGCAGTCGATCCAGGTTTGATCGCCACCCTGCGGGACGAGGTGATTCCCTGGTTGGAGAAGACCGCGCCGAAGCCGGCGGAAATCGAGCAACGCTTACAGCAAGATCCGCACGCCTCTTGGTTCACCGTGATCTTTGATCGCGAAGGCTACAGCCCGGAGTGGTTTGCGCAGTTGTTCGAAAAACGCATTGCCATTTTGACCTACCACAAATTTCCCAGAGCCGATTGGCCGGCCGAAGAGTTCACCGTGCAGCGCGTTCAGCTCGCCAGCGGCCAGGCGGTGAGCATGAAACTGGCCGAGCGCGGCACGCAGTTGTCGAACAAGTTCTGGGTGCGGGAAATGCGCAAGCTCACCGACAGTGGGCATCAGACAGCATTGTTGACCACGAACTTTCAGGCCCCCCGCGGCCCGTTGGCGGTGTCGCTATTCGCCCGATGGTCCCAGGAAAACTTCTTTCGCTATATGCGCGAACACTATAGCTTGGATCGACTTGTGGAGTATGGAACGGAACTGCTTCCTGAGTCGCTGCCCGTGGTCAATCCGCAGTGGCGCCAGCTCGATAGCCAGATTCGATCCAAGGCGGCACAGCGTTATCGCCGGAATGCGGAATTCGGCGCCTTGGCCTTATCCGAGGGCCTTTCCGAACCTGCCGTGGAGAGCTCGAGAATCTCAAACAGCAGCGCAAGCAGACCGCGCATCACGTTCCCCTCCAATCTTTACCCGAACAGGAACGCTTCACCCGCCTGCGCACGGAGCGCAAGCACTTTCTCGATACCATCAAGATGATCGCCTATCGCGCCGAGAGCAGCTTGGTTTCTTTGCTCCGGGAACACTTGGCGCGTTCCGACGACGCCCGCACCCTGGCCCGGCAGATCTTCGAGACCGAAGCCGATCTTCTACCCGACCTGAATGCGAAGACGTTGACCGTTCGCATTCACCACCTCACCCAATCGGCTCACGACGAAGTTCTGGGAAAACTCTGTTCGGCCCTCAATGAAACGCAAACCGTCTTTCCAGGCACCGATCTGACGCTCTCCTTCAAAATCGGCTCATCCTGAATTCCATGAGATCAGGAGATCTGAAGTTAGAGATGCTACCGGCCGAGTCAGTGGTACCCTGAACACGCTATTGCTATACTATTTAGGAATCAAACTACTAGTAGATCGATTCCAAAATATTATTGCAATACCATTCGTTGTGGAGTAAGCTCCTTGTATACCATTACAGGGAGGCGGGTCGCGTGCCCTTTGTCAGTCGCCGAGCTCACTTACAGCTAAGCCCGGAGGAGACGGAAATGCTCACCGCGCTCTCGCTGTCGAGAAGTGAACCGGCGGGCCGCGTGCAACGGGCTTCGATTCTGCTGCGCTATCACGCCGGAGATACGGTTTCTGAAATCGCCAGGTGCCTGGCGACGAACCGGCCACGGGTCGAACGGTGCGTAAGCAAGGCCCTGGATCTGGGAGTGCGGCAGGCCTTGGCCGATTTGCCGGGCCGTGGCCGCCGCCCAGCGATCCCCCCCGAAGCGCGCGCTTGGGTGGTGGCCCTGGCCTGCCAGAAACCGAAGGATTTGGGCTATGCCCAAGAACTCTGGACCACACGCTTGCTGGCACAGCATGTCCGCAAGCAGGGGGAGGCCGCCGGCCACCCGAGTCTCAAGAAACTGGGGCGGGGAACGGTCTGCAAGATTCTCAGCGCCAACCAAGTACATCCCCACAAAATTCAGTACTACCTGGAGCGACGCGATCCCG
>JASHRB010000606.1 GCA_030037575.1 Candidatus Sulfotelmatobacter sp.
TTGCTCGGTACGAAGTTGGCGGAGGGAAGTTGATCTCAAGTTCAGTTAAATCCTTTTTCGAGAGCCGCGAGCGTTAATTTTAGATCGTCCCATGCATGGTTAGCGGAGTGCGAATACACGCAAGATTCCTCGGCTGCTTGGTTAAAACGCGAGCCTTCGGAATGACGCCATCGAGCGTAGCTTCGCGGAAGAGATCAGCGTTACTCCTTAAGTGCTTCGACAATGGCATCGTGAAATTTTGGCTGAACTTGTTTGATGGATTGATTGGCGCAGTCGGGCCAGGTGCGGTTGGTAAGCAGCGTGACCGAAAGTTGGCGATGGGGATCGATCCAAAGGGATGTGCCGGTGTAGCCGAGATGACCGAAAGAATCCTTAGAAAAACATTTTCCGGACTGCGAGGGTGAAGAGGGAGTGTCCCACCCGAGGGCACGGGATGTGCCGTGGGGCGAGGATTCGCGGCGGGTGAAAAGGGAAATGGTTTCGGGGCGGAAGATTGGCCTCAAGAGAGACTCCGGACAGCGCAGGGTTTCTCGACTCGCCGTCGCGTTCCCTTCGGCTTGCTCGAAATGACAATCTTCATCGGCAGATACTTCCGAATGTCGGGAAAGTAGTACGTGCGCGAATTGAGCGAGGTCGCGCGCGGTCGAGAATAACCCTGCGTGACCGGCGACGCCGCCAAGGACGAAAGCGTTTTCATCCTGGACTTCTCCTTGAATGATTCGATGACGAAAACTCTCGTCGTCTTGTGTGGGTGCAGTATCAGCGCGAAATTGTGCCGGCGGACGAAAGGTTGTGTTCGTCATGGCGAGTGGAGCGAAGATTTCCGCTGACAGAAGTGGTCGAGGGATTCGTCGGCCAAACATTCGAGGGCAGCGCCGAGGATGATGAATCCGATATCGCTGTATTCGGCGCGAGAGCCGGGGTCGGCCGTAAGCGCCGTGGTGAACGCGGCGTGAACGAGATCGTTGCGGGTCTTGGCCTTCAGGAATAATTTTTCGTAGGCGGGCAAACCCGAGGAATGAGTCAGCAACATGCGCAGGGTCACATCGTTGCGGCGAGAATCTCTTTCAGCGTCGCCAAGAAATTCTGGAACGATCGCTCCAACGGGCGCATCGAGATCGAGCAGCCCGCGGTCATAAAGCAGCATCGCCATAGAAGTCGTCGAGACCACTTTGGTGAGAGAGGCGAGGTCGAAAAGAGTGGTGGTGTCGACACGATGGTCCCCACGTCTCGCAAAACCCGGGAGACGTGAGGCACCCAATTCGTAGGTGAAGTTGCCGAAAGCATGCAGCGCGATGAGCTTTGCTTGATGCGTGACGGCGATGGATGCCGCGGGGAAAGCGCGAGCCGCGATGGCTTCTCGCAGGATCGAAAATGCCGCCTCGAACTGCTGATCTTGGTGGCCGAAATAGTCCTGCAGAGATGAAGAGTTCAGCGAGCCGCTGGGCCTCATAGGTTAGCGGACGCCGTGACTTCGCACAGGGCCGCGCCTCCGGCGATACCTGCATCGGCACCATAATGGGCTACGACCAGTGGGACTTCCTGGCATTGCGAGTTGACACACCAAGTAGGCAACCGATTGTGGATCTGATCGAAGAAAGGCTGCAGCATGGCGCCTAGGCCTCCGCCGACGATAATGACATCGGGTTCGAGCAAGTCGATAATGTTGCCGATCCAGATGGTGAGATATTCGGCAGTCTGTTCGAGGACTTGCTTCGCGAGAGAGTCGCCGGCGAGGTAAGCGCGGCCCACCATTTCGCTAGTGATGTGGTCGGGACATCCTTCGGCGCAGTCGAGAATAATGGAGGGAGTACCGGCGCGAATTTTTTCCGCAGCGCGGCGTGCAATGTACGGACCGGCTGCGTGAGCTTCGATGCAGCCGAGTTTGCCGCATCCGCAGCGCGGGCCGCGATAGTCGATGGTAGTGTGGCCGCCTTCGCCCGCGGCGCCGGTGCGGCCATGATAGATGCGACGGTTGCAGACGATTCCAGTGCCGATTCCGGTTCCGATGGTGGTGCAGAAAACATTTTTGTAACCGCGTCCGGCGCCCCAGAGAGCCTCGGCGAGGGCCGCAGCGTTGCCGTCGTTATCGATGTGAACGGGAAGCTTGTAGAGCTTCATGATTTCGTCGGCGAGGGGGAAGTTGCGCCACGCGGGAAGATTCGGCGGATTAACGATGACGCCGGTGTGAGGATTGAGCGGCCCAGGGGCGCAGATTCCGATGCCCGAGATCAGCGACTCGGGCAAGCGATTCTCAATGGTCGCGTTGCGGACCATATCGATGGCCGAAATGACGGCGGCGAGGGCTCGGGGTGAATCGCCTGCCGGCATAGGAACGCGGGTGTGATGGCTGATCTCTCCGGCTGAATTAACCAGCCCGGCGGCAACTTTTGTGCCGCCGACGTCGACGCCAATGAAAGATGCGTCCAGCCTTGCCATCAGAAGTTCGCACCTGCGTAGAACCGCAGGTTCATCGTTAACCCGCTTCGGTGCAGTGTAGCAGGAATGCAATCTGCGCGTGTTGCCGGAATATTAAAAACCATGTTCCCGCGAACTATTTGACGACTTCAGGGGGCTAATGCACCGAGTTGGCTGTGCTGAACCAAGGCCGATCGCCCCGGAAAAACATAGGAACCGCATGAGAAAACCACCTCTGGTTTCGATTATAATGCCGCAAAGCACAGATACTGAAGGGTGCCGAGGTGACGTTCCCCGTTCACTTTTGGCAGCGACGCGACTGCACTCTCTGGAACCCAATTGTTTAATATTGGAAACCAGTTGAAAGACAAGGTCCGCCCGGAGACTTTTCTGAACAGGAAGCGTTATGCTCAACAAGGCGTTCTTACGAAGTGCCTCGCGCGTGGTCTTAAATTTTTCACTCAGAAAGCAAGAATTGAGGTCGGCCGGAAAGGCTGGTGCGTGTATCCGGGATGGCAAGGGCCGCGGCGCGATGCTTGTATAGAATCTAATCCCGGGTTCGATTCGACTGCAAGAATGGTAAGTGCAGCCGAACTATTAAGGGTATTAGAAATGATGAATTTAACGAGGCCTGATTTCGCGATCCGTCTGCGGAAGGTGCAGGCGCTTTTCCCCGTGTGGTGTGTGGTGGTTATCTGCTCGCTCGGCGGGTACGCGCAGACGCGGCAACAGAAGCCGGTTTCGCAATCCGAGTTGGCGCGGCAAAACATGGCTCAGGTGGCGGCAGACACGCAGGAACTGGCGCTGATTCTTCACCGCGATGCAGGATTGATGGTGGAAGTAAAGCGCTGGATCGCGAAAGACGCAACGGATCACGGCCAGATCATTACGGAAAACGATCTTGCGGAAGAGGTGATTTTTGACCGGTTGGAAAATGACATCACCTTCCGGTCGGTGGTAACGGAGATCGTGCAGAAGTACGGGTACCTGCTGCCGACCGTAAATCCGGAGTCACCGCTGGCCAAACAGCAGGACTTGCTGATGCAGGAGCGCGTGAAGTGGATCACGGAAGAAGAGGTCGCGGATCGGGAAAAGATGAAGGCGGAGCAAGAAAAGCTAGCGGAGCAGGCGAATTGCGATCCGCGAACTGCGAACTGCGCGGCACAAAATGCGGCCACACCAACGATTCAGCAGTTACCGCCGCAGCAGCAACAGCAATTTCCGGGAATAAATCAGTATCCCCAGGCAGTTCCAGGATTAGAGCCACCAATTGAAGTACCTCCTACCATTCCTTTTGCTCCGCAGCAGCCTACAGTACCAAGTGGCAACGGAACCGACTTGCTGCGAACGAGCGGACCGAATACAGGCCTTGGGGTGGGCCAACAAGCGCAGGCGGGAGGGGGAGCGGGTGGATTTTCCGATTACGGGCAGGATACCGAAGATCAAGAAGGTGGTGGAAGCTATGAGCGCCGCAGCTATGCCAACGGAACGCAAACGCAACAAGCGGAAGGAGGGTTCGACGAATTTGGAGATTTGTCGTTGAATTCTGACTTCGCAAGCGACCAGCTGGGGCAGGGCGTGTACGGAAGCACGAACCGCTACGGCAACCTTTCGGGCAACGGCTATTCCCTGTACAGTCCTTCTTATGGTTCTTATGGGAACGCTTCTTACGGAGCCGGCAACCAAACAAACTACTACGACCTCAGCGTGAGCAACGCAATCCTTCGCGAGAACGCTCGCCGGGCGCGTGAACCGCTGACGCCGAATCAGCGGCTGGTGCGGAGATCGAATCCTTATCGCGAGATCCCATCACTGTATGACATGTATCTGCAGGCGGCCGCGCGGCCTCCCTCAGTACAGCGTTTTGGCATGGAAGTGTTTGAGAACGGTACGCGCGACCTACAGAGCATACCCATGGATCTTCCGGTTGGGGCAGATTACGTGCTGGGTGCTGGAGATGGCGTGTCGATCAATCTGTGGGGCGGCGTGGCGCGGCGCTTTTATCAGGTCGTGGACCACGAGGGTCGGCTTAATTTGCCGGAGACAGGGCCGGTCATGGTTGCTGGCAAGTCGCTGGCTGAGGCCCAGGAGTTAGTTCAGAAAACTTTGCGCACGCAGTTTCGTGATGTTTCTGCAGATGTTTCTTTGTCGCGCTTGAGAACCATTCGGGTTTATGTAGTAGGCGACGTTGTGCGTCCGGGTGCGTACGACGTGGGATCACTTTCGACTCCACTGAACGCGCTGTTCGCCGCAGGAGGTCCGACGGGACGAGGCTCGTTGCGCATTCTCAAGCACTATCGCGAAGATCAGTTGGTGCAGGATGTCGATGTTTACGACTTATTGCTGCACGGCGTGAAGGGAAATATTGCGCGGCTGGAAAATGGCGATACTGTGATAGCTCCGCCGTTGGGTGGGGAAGTCACCATTGAAGGGATGGTGCGGCGCCCGGCGATTTATGAACTGAAGGACGAAAAGACGCTATCGGACGCGCTGGAGCTTGCGGGAGGGTTACTGCCCACGGCGACACTGCGCCATGTGGAAGTACAGCGCGTAGTGGCTCACCAGAAAGAGACTATGCTGAGCGTGGATATTCCGCTGGATGACAGCTCGGAACAGGCTACCCAGCAACTGGAGTCGTTCAAGATTCAGGATGGGGACAAGATTCGGATTTTCCCGATCGCTCCCTACAACCAGGATGCGGTGTATCTCGAAGGGCATGTGATCCGGCCGGGGAAATATTCGTATAAGCAGGGAATGCGAGTTACTGATCTGATTGCATCGTACAAAGATCTTTTGCCGGAGCCGGCACTGCAATATGGCGAGATTATTCGATTGAGTTTGCCGGATTACCGGCCGGTGGTCGAGAGCTTCAGCGTGGCTGGGGCGTTGGCTGATCCGAAGAATGCGCCTGAGCTTGATCCGCTGGATACGGTACAGATTTTCGGACGATACGATTTTGAAGATCCGCCGACCGTTTCGGTGCTGGGCGAAGTGCGTGCACCGGGAACTTACCGGACTTCAGGAGATATTCATCTTAGCGATGCTATCCATCTGGCGGGAGGATTGAATCCGGATGCACAGACCGAGGACGCACAGGTTTTCCGGCAAATGCCGGACAGCACGCTAAAGATTTTGAACGTGAAGTTAAATGTCGCCCTTGAGGGCAGTCCGAGGGACAACATCATGCTGGCCTCAAGAGATCGCGTGCTGGTTCACCGGAATGCGGCGGCGGCCGATCCGGCGACTGTGCTTGTAAAGGGCGAGGTAGAGCGTCCGGGGCGGTATCCGCTGACCGCGCAAATGACGGTTTCGGATTTGCTGGCGGCGGCGGGTGGATTGAAGCAGAGCGCCGATCTGCAGACCGCCGATCTCACGCATTACGTCTGGAAGAACGATAAGCAGGTAACGGGTGACGAGCAATCGATTTCGCTGTCGAAAGTGATGACCGGCGATACTTCTGCCAACGAGGTGTTGAACAATGGCGATGTGCTGTCGGTCCGACAGGTTCCGGGCTGGGAGGATTTGGGTGCGTCGATTGTGGTGCGCGGGGAAGTGGTGCATCCCGGAAGCTACGGAGTTCGACCGGGTGAACGACTGAGTTCGGTGCTGAGGCGAGCGGGAGGATTTGCTCCGGGAGCGTATCCATACGGTTCGGTGTTGGTGCGGTCGGAAGTTCAGAAACTGGAGATGCGATCGTATACGGAGCTCGTACAGCGCGTGCGCCAGCAGCAAACACAGCTCCAGCTGACGGCAACCAGTACCAGCGATCCCGACCAGAAACTTTCCGCGGAATCGGCGCTAACTCAGTGGCAGACGACTCTGGATAATCTGGTGAGTTCGCCGCCGACGGGTCGGGTGACGATTCAAGTTTCGCCTAACATAAAGGCCTGGGCCAACACCTCCCGCGATATTACGGTGAGGGCGGGAGACGTTCTGGTGGTGCCGAAGCGGCCGAGCTATGTGCTGGTGCAGGGACAAGTGTACGGGCCGACGGCTGTGGCCTATCGTCCGGGCAAGAGCGCGCGCTGGTACTTAACGCAGGCGGGCGGGACGACAAACATGGCCAACAAAAGAGCCACATTTGTGATTCGCGCCGACGGAACTGTGATCAGCAATCACAGCGGTGGCTGGGTGACGGGGGATTCGCTGGGTGTGTCTTTGCAGCCGGGCGATATGGTTGTGGTCCCCGAAAAAGCGCTGGGTGGACCGCCGATTTGGAAAACGCTCTTTGCGAATGCTCAAGTCCTAAGCTCGATTACAACGAGCGCGATTCTGGCTGCGGCATATTAAGGACTGGTACGTGATCGGGAAGCTGGTTCGCAGGCTGAGGATGATGTGTTTACTGGTGAGCACGACGGTTGCATTCGGGCAGTCGACGGCAAAGCCCGCGCCAGCGGCTGAGACCACAAGCGGAGCTACGGCGGGGCAGAGCGCAAGCGAAGCACAAACTGCTAATTCGCCGAAGGATTCCGCAACGCAGGATTTACCAGACAATCCGCAGCCAGCGCAAGGTTCCGGGCGTTCTGAAAATACACTTCGTGGTTTGCCGCGACAGCTCCTGGACGATCAAATTGGAATGTGGTCAAGTGCGGTGAGATTCAGGCTGTCGGATGCGACATGGCTGGTTCCGGCAGGAGGGTTTGCGGCGGCACTGTTTGCGACCGATGGCTCCTTGAGCCGGCATCTCTCGAATAATCCCAACACACTTCTGCGAGATCGGCATATTTCCGATTACGGCACCTACTCGATGGTAGGCGGAGCCGGCGGGATCTATCTTTTGGGAATAATGACGCAGAATGAGCACCAGCGCGAAACCGGCTTTCTGAGCGGCGAGGCGACGATTGACGGGCTTGCAGTGGTGGAAGCGCTGAAATACGCGACCGGCCGGCAACGGCCGTTTCAGGGCGACGGCGACGGAAAGTTCTGGAAGGCCGGAACTTCGTTTCCTTCAGAACACGCAGAGATTTCCTGGGCGATAGCGAGCATGTTCGCGCATGAGTATCCCAGCCCATTCGTGAAGTTTCTCGCTTACGCCGCTGCAACGACGATCAGCGCGACGCGAGTCACGGCAAAGCAGCATTTCCCTCGGACGTGTTTGTGGGCGCTGCGATCGGATACCTGACAAGCGAATACGTTTATCGCAAGCATCACGACCCGGATTTGCCGGGCGGACCGTGGGAGCTTCCGGCGGTGCGGCAGGATGGTCCGGGGCACTGGCAGGCGAAAGATATGGGTTCGCCGTATGTGCCGCTGGATAGCTGGATTTATCCAGCGATGGATCGTTTGACCGGAATGGGCTACATTCACACGGGATTCGCGGATATGCGGCCCTGGACGCGCATGGAATGTGCGCGGCAAATTGAAGAAGCAGGAGACAGTATTTCGCAAGATGTCGCCGATGAAAGCGAAGCAGCACGCCTTTTCCGCGAACTGCGGACGGAATTCAAGCCAGAATTGGATTTGCTGGGCGGTGGAGACAACGCCGATTTTCGGGTGGAGTCGGTTTACACGCGAGGCATGGAAATTGCCGGCAAGCCGCTGACCGATAGTTATCACTTTGGTGAGACGATTACAAATGATTTTGGCCGGCCAGAGGAGCAAGGGTTTAATGATGTTTCAGGAATGTCGGGATGGGCGGCAGCTGGTCCGTTTATAGCTTATGCGCGCGGGGAATACCAGCATGCGCCGTCGGCACCGGCATTGCCGTTGACCGCGCGGGACACGATATCGCATGAGGACTTCAGCCAACTTGCGTCCCTGATTCCGATGCCGCCAGTTCCTCCGGACACGCCAATTCCGGCATTCAACGAAGGGAGGTTCCTGGACGCATACGTTGGAATGAATTTTTCCGATTGGCAGATTTCCTACGGAAATCAAAGCTTGTGGTGGGGGCCATCGCAAGGTGGGGCGCTGATGTTCAGCGACAATGCACAGCCGATGAGGATGTTCCGCGTGGACCGGGTTACACCGTTCAGGCTGCCGAGTTTTCTTGGAGTGATTGGACCGATGCGTGTGGAGGGTTATGTTGGCCAATATTCCGGATACGACCTGGTGCTGGCCCCAGTTCCGATCGGCTTGGCAGGCACGTACGGACAGCCCGTGAATCCGCAGCCGATCGATCATGGCGAGCGAGTCAGTTTCAAGCCGACATCGAATTTGGAGATTGGGCTGTCACGCACAACGGACTATGGTGGTCCGGGATATCCTTTAACTGCGCACAACTTTTTGAGAAGCGTATTCTCAACAGGCAATACCTTGCCTGGAAATGCAAGCAAGCCGGGAGCGCGCCGGTCGGGGCTGGATTTCAGCTATCGGCTTCCGGGAATGCGCAACGGGGCAACTTTCTATGCCGAGGGCATGGCCGAGCATGACGAGGTCACTCCCCTGCTGGGGCCCGATGTTGCCGCCTGGTTTGCCGGGCTGTACATTCCAACTTTGCCGGGAGTTCGGAAGATGGATCTTCGGCTGGAGGGAGGGTATACCGATCCTCCATACGGCGGTGGCGACATTTCGCATGGCGCATTTTATTGGGATGACACCTGGATCACGGGATTCCAGAACGCGGGCCATTTGATGGGAAGCTGGATGGGTCGCCAAGGACAGGGAGCGCAAGTCTCAACGACGTATTGGCTGGGACACCGAGACAAACTGCAATTCGGTTTCAGACATCAGAAAGTGAGTCGACAACTGGTTGCGGATCCCATGGATACGGCGATATCGCAGGGCGGCAACCTTACTGATGCGAATATGCGCGCAGAGTTTTGGGCGGGCCCAATGTTTAGCGTGGCGGCCCTGGTGCAATACGAGACATGGAATTATGCGGTGATTGCGTTGACCCGGCAATCGAACGTGACTTCTTCGCTACAGTTAAGTTTCTGGCCGAAGCCGTTGCGTGGAAAAAATCAGGATGGAGATGCAGGACAGCAGTGAAGCGTATCCGGCAAACGCATTGAGCTGAATGGCGACCAAAGAAATCACGAAGCGGGACGCGAGATTTGTCGATCCTGACCTTGAGTCAGAGTTGGTGATTGAGGCAGAGGAGGGATCGATTCGTCGGGGCCGATGGATAGCACGGCTTGCGTTGCTTTGGAGAGAGAGAGAATTCTTGTTTTGGTGCACTGCGGTCGGCCTCGTGCTGTCGACTTTGATCGCGCTGCTGGTTCCAGTGCGCTACACTTCGACGACACGCCTTATGCCGCCGGATCAAGCCGGCCAGGGCATTGCTTCGATGTTAGCGGCATTAGGAAAGAATGACGATCTGGGCGCGATAGGTGGAGAGTTGTTCGGCCTCAAGACGTCGGGCGATTTGTTTGTAGGCGTGCTGCGCAGCCGCACCGTCGAGGACGCCGTTATTGCTAAGTTTGATCTGCGAAAAGTCTACGGAGTGAGCCAGAACGAAGACGCGATGAAAGTTCTGGAAGGACGCACGGATGTTACTTCCGATCGGAAGAGCGGGATTATCACCATCAAGGTAAGCGATCATGACCGCAACCGCGCCTCGGGTATGGCACGCGAGTATGTAGATGCGCTGAATCAGGCGGTGATCACCCTGAACACTTCCTCGGCTCATAAGGAGCGGGTTTTTCTGGAAGACCGGCTGGTGGGAGTACAGAAGGATCTGGAAGCGGCAGAACAGAATTTCAGCAAGTTCGCCAGCCAGAACACTGCAATCGATGTGAAAGAACAAGGACGGGCAATGATCGGCGCAGCGGCAGAGTTAGAGGGGCAGCTGATCGCGGCCGAGACCGAACTCCAGGGTCTGCAACAAATCTATACGCCGAACAATGTTCGCATCCGCTCGCTACAGGCGCGCGTTGAAGAATATCGGCGACAACTGCAGAAGATGGGAGGTAAGAGTACAGCTACTGCCCAGGCGGGAATTTCTTCGGGGGAGGAGGGCACTGGCGACAATGCGGATTTATATCCCTCG
>JASHRB010000607.1 GCA_030037575.1 Candidatus Sulfotelmatobacter sp.
CAGCCGAGCAGCGTTTGCGCTTTGCTGATGTCGGGGCGGCGCTGGTTGGGGTCGTCTTCTGGCAAAGGTTGGTAAGCGATTTTGCTCTTCGATCCAGTGACTTTAATGACGTGTCGAGCGCACTCGAGGATGGTGAATTCGTCCGGGTTGCCGATGTTCACGGGCAGGTGCACGTTCGATTTTGAGAGACGAATGAAACCGTCGATTTCATCGCTGATGTAGCAGAAGCTGCGGGTTTGGCTGCCGTCGCCATAAACCGTAAGCGGCGAGCCGCGCAGAGCTTGCTTCATGAAATTGGGGACGACCCGTCCGTCGTTGAGCTGCATGCGCGGGCCGTAGGTGTTGAAGATGCGCGCGATGCGGGTGTCGACCCGGTGATAGCGGTGATACGCCATGCTGACGGCTTCGGTGAAACGTTTGGCTTCGTCGTAGACCGAGCGCGGACCAATGCAGTTCACGTTCCCCCAATAGGTTTCCTTTTGCGGGTGCTCGAGCGGGTCTCCGTAGCACTCGGAGGTGGAAGAGACCAGATATTTCGCCTCATACTTTTTCGCAATGTCGAGAGCGTGAAAAGTGCCGAGCGAGCCGACTTGCAGGGTTGCGATTCCATGTTCGGTGTAATCGACGGGGCTGGCGGGGCTGGCGAAGTGAAAGACGTAATCGACGCGGCCAATGTCGAAGGGCAGGCAAATATCCTTGTTGATAAATTCAAACCGCGACTCGTTTTGCAGATGGTCAATATTTGCAGCCCGACCGGTCAGCAGATTATCGACGCACACCACGTTCCAGCCTTCACCAAGCAGGGCGTCGCAGAGATGGGATCCGAGGAAACCGGCGCCGCCGGTAACCAGGGCGCGTTTTAAGCTCATGCTTTCTTTTGGCCGTTGCGAACGCCGGCAGGCACACTTTCGGAATGCGAAGCGGTGCGTCCAACGCTGTAATAGGTGATACCGTGCGCTGCCATCAGCTCGGGATCGTAGAGATTGCGCCCGTCGATCACGATGGGGTATTTGAGAGCGCTGGTGAGTCGATGGAGATCGAGATTGGCAAATTCCTCCCACTCCGTGAGGATGAGCAGCGCATCGGCGCCGGCGGCCGCCTCGTAAGCGGAACTCGCGCATTGCAGATTCGACTTCAGCTCCTTCTCGATGTGACCCATGGCCGCGGGATCGTAGACCGTGATCTTGCAGCCCTCCTGCAGGAGCGCCTGCACGATGAAAAGCGCGGGCGATTCGCGAATGTCGTCGGTGCCGCCTTTGAAGGCAAGGCCGAGCACCCCGAGACGTTTGCCACGGAGCGTCCAGAGAGCGCTGCGAACTTTGCGCAGGAAGCGTTGGCGCTGCTCTTCGTTGATATGCATGACTTCATCGAGCAGGCGGAAATCGTATCCGCATTCGCGGGCCACGGCGCGGAAGGCCATGACGTCTTTGGGAAAGCAGGAACCGCCGTAGCCGATGCCGGGATTCAAAAAGCGGCGACCGATGCGCGCGTCCGTGCCGATGCCGGTGCACACTTGCTTCACATCGGCGCCAACCGACTCGCAGACGGAGGCGACGGCGTTAATGAAGGAAATTTTCATCGCCAGAAATGCGTTGGAAGCGTGCTTGATCAGCTCGGCGCTTTTGCTGCTGGTGACGATCATGGGAGCGGGAATCGAGGCGCGATCGGGCTGAGGGATGGCATCGCTGCGCTGGTAGTAGCTGCCGCTGGTCAGCGGTTCATAAACCTGGCGCAGAAGTTGAGCGGAACGCTCGCTGTCGCAGCCGACGACGATGCGGTCGGGAAAAAGAAAATCGGTGACGGCGGTGCCTTCGCGCAGAAACTCGGGATTGGAGGCAACGTCGAAGCATTCAGGATCGGCGCCGTTGCGAAGAATGATGCGCCGGACCCACTCGCTGGTGTAGACGGGAACAGTGCTTTTTTCGACGATGACTTTGTATTCGCTGATTGCGCCGGTGATTTCGCGGGCAACCGATTCTACATAAGAAAGATCGGCGTCGCCGCGGTCGGTGGGAGGAGTCCCGACGGCAACGAAAATTGCGGAGCTGGCGCGGACGGCTTCGTGAAGATCGTGGGAAAATTGCAGGCGATGGCCGCGATGGCGCTCGAGCAATTCCGGCAGAAACTTCTCGTGAATGGGCGTTTCGCCATTGCGAAGCGCCGCAAGTTTGCCTTCGTCGTTATCGACGAGGATGACATCGTGTCCGAGGTCGGCGAAGCAGGCGCCCGCCACCAATCCCACATACCCCGAACCCACCACAGCGATCCGCATATTTAAACTCCCGGACTGAATGTTTGTCGCACGATTTTCAATGGGGATGCTTCGATACCCGAGTCATTTGAGGGAGTCTGGGAAAACAACCCGGGAAATCACTTCCGTGTCCAAGCAACTTAAATGTTAACACTTTCCTGGTAGGGAACGACTTTATGAGGTTGGTTCGGAATGTTGCCGCCCCGTTTTGGGATGGCTGGGGCGAGTCGCGGCATGCAAAACGCGGCCCGAAGCCGCCGAATCATGAAATGATCGCGCCGTCCGGGGCGCGAAATGAGTGAACGCAATTGCATATTGACAACCCCTCGATTTGGAGTAAAACTCCGCTACAGCGTTGAGGAGCTGCGCGCCATGGCTCACCACCCGATCCCTCGGCCGGATCCGGACCCCGATTCTGACGTTCAGGAGGAAGTTGCCTGCGGCGGCGCTCGCCTGACCGAGATACCGGGCGGTGAAGGGACAGCAGCCGCGGTGAGCCTGGAATCGGACCTGGCCGAGCTGGCGGCAAAATTTTCTTCCCAGGAAGGCGGAAATTTGTCGGCCGAGCTCTCGGTCGACCTGGCGCTGGAAGTTGTTCTCAATGAAATCGTCGAGCAGGCCTGCCTGGCCACCGGGGCTAGCGGAGCCGCGATCATTTTGGGGCGCGCGGGTGACTGGGTGTGCCGCGCCAGCAGCGGGCCGAACGCGCCGCAGTTGGGAGAACGCTTGGCCGGCGGAGCAGGGTTGACCGCCGAGTGCATCCGGACCGGGCAAATTCAGCGCTGCGAAAATTCCCAGGCCGATTTGCGCGCAGAGATCGAAGCCTCGAAAAGTCTCGGAGTAC
>JASHRB010000608.1 GCA_030037575.1 Candidatus Sulfotelmatobacter sp.
ACGCTGCGGCTGGCAAAAAAAATAATTCAGCAGGTCAATGCGATGCGAGGCGATATCATAAAGCGGCCCGCCTCCCGCCTTCGCCGGATCGACCAGCCAATATCGGCTGTGATCAGCCCCGTCATATGCTTTGCCATCGAACCATCCATGGCAGGTAAGCTGGGCCAGCAGCGGCTTGCCGACGGCTCCAGCCGCAAGCAGTTGCCGCGCCCGCAGCACCTTCGGATACCCCCGCCGATAATAGGCAACGGCAAATATGCGCCGCGTCGCTTCGGCCGTCTGCACCATAGTTCGCGCCTCGGCTTCATTCATCGCCATCGGCTTTTCGCACATCACATGTCTGCCCGCTCGAAGCGAGGCCACCGTCTGCGGCCCATGCAGAAACACCGGGGTCGCAACATACACGGCGTCGATCGCCGAATCTGCCAGCGCCTCATCCAGACTCGTCCAAACTTTCGTGCCGTAATTCGCCGCTTTCGCCGGATCACGCGTGACTACGCCATACAACTTGCTTCTCGGCTCCGCCTGAATTGCGGGGATGACTCGGCGAGCAGAAATATCTCCAATGCCAATGACGATCCAGTTCAGCATTTTTGGTTGGATGATGGACTCGGTTCTGGAACTGGCTCACGCCGGCTTGTTTGACCACGGGCCTGTCAGGGCAGGTGAAAGAAGGACTCCTTGCGGCCGCAAACCTCCGCCCACATGCGCTTCGCCGGCGCCGGCACCTCCGCGTTTGCGGCGGCGGCAAATTTAAATTTCTGCAAGAAGGACAGCCTTGTCCACACTCCTTCGCTGACCGGTCCGTAGGCCGGGTACTTCTCACCGCCTGCAATCAAACTGCATCCACCGCCACAGCCAGCATCGAGCACACCCATTCCCCCACCCACATCCCGCTTGTGTTCGGACTCTGGCCAGTGCATGGTTCAAAGGGCCGGGGCCTGCCGGCGGATCCGCTCGAATTCGAAGGCCGGCGCGCGGCCGGCCTTCGGAATCAATCCTGAAATGCAACGCTACTTCTTCGGCGCGATCGCGTCCTTCGCAGCCTTGGCCACGCGGAACTTCACCACGGTCTTCGCCTTAATCTGAATCGGCTCGCCGGTCTGCGGATTGCGTCCAATGCGCGCCTTGCGATGCGCCTTCACCAGACGGCCGAGGCCGGGCACAACAAACACCCCATTCTTCTTGGTTTCTTTCACGGCCACATCGGCCAGCTCTTCCAGAAATGCCGCCGCGGTCTTGTTGGGAATTTCGGTTTTCTCGGCCAGATGACGGACGAGTTGCGTCTTGGTCAAACCAGTTGCCATGCTTCCTCCTGGGTATCGATTTGGATTTTGAGTACCAGCGGTCTTGATGGTATATCAGTGCCCCTGTGGAAAAAACCTTATTTTACGCGGGTTCTACGCATTTAGTAGCAAAAATCACGCATCATTACAAGCGAATTCGCAGTCGCCCGTCCCCAAACGGCCCAAAAATGCGTATCCGAATGGTTACGGGCATCGCACGGGCGCCCCCAACCCTGGTGAGCTCACAAGGAGTGGCGAGCCCACAAGCCCGCTGGCTTTGCGGGCATTCCACCGCCCAAGTCTTGCTTCCCGCTCTTTACCCAATTTCTTGGCGCGCTTTGCCGTGAACAGCTTTTTGCTCGCCGAATGCAATAATAGTGACGGAGGCACCCGCGTTGGCCTGCTCCATTTGCGAACTGCACAAAGAAAAGCGATTCTGCCCCGCTGTCCACGGACGCATCTGCCCGCAATGTTGCGGCCAGCAGCGCGAAGTCACGCTCGATTGTCCCAGCCAATGCCCTTATCTTCAGCAGGCGCGCGAGCACGAAAAGCCACGCTCCCTCGATGAAATCGACCGCGCCGCACTCTTTCCGCAGGTTGAAATTTCCGAGCAATTCACCTACCAGCGTGAGCATCTTTTAATGGGACAGAGTTATGCGCTCACCCAAGCCGCCCGCTCCGATCGCAGTCTCAACGACCGCGATCTCATCGCCGCGCTCACTTCCATGTGCACGAGCTACGAGCGCCTGGTCAATTCCGGACTGCACTATCAACAGCCCGCCTCCGGCCCCGCGCAATACGCCGTTGCCGCGCAGGTTGAAGACATGATGAAGCGATATCGCCACGCCGAACAAAAGCAGCTCGGCTACTCCACCTTGGGTGACGCCGATGTTCTCAAAGCGCTCGTCTTCCTGCTTCGCCTCGCCCACGGCCGCACTTCCGGACGCCCGAAGTCCCGCGCCTTCATTGATTTTCTCGACGCACAATTTCCCCAGAAGCGGTCCGCCGTGCTCACGCCGCAGGAAGCCGGCAGCCGGATCATCGTGCCGTGAAATGGTGCGCGGCGCTTAAACGGCAAGCAAGGTAAAGTTGGGGAGGTTCGCGGGGGCGCTGCTTTACAGGACACGCGCTGGCTGCGGTAACCTACCGGTTTGCCCGGAAAGAGTTGGTTGTCGGCCGTTGCCTGTCGCCGATGCACGGAAGTTTCGATCCCCCCCCAATTGTCCTGCGGGCTTGAGGAAAACACCCTTACCTGCCATGCAGCAATCGTCACACCCGCATGGCGGCCAATTCGAGCCGCGAAGCGGCGTGAGAATGGAGCTCGCGGGGCAAGAGCCGTGGGAAACTAAATTAAGAGAACAGCCAGCCCCCAAGCGGCCAAAGAACCATAACCAACGACGACAACTGCCCCACATCTCTCCCTGGCCGCGTCTATCGTTTATGCACTTTCCTCACCGCCTGCCCCTCCGCCAAGCCCCGCAACAACTCCTTCACCGTCTTCCCCATGACCGGATGCCTCACCTCCGCCGCGATCTCCGCCAACGGCTCCAACACAAACCGCCGCTCCGTCATCGCCGGATGCGGAACCGTCAACTCCTCCGACGCCATCACCTCATCAGCGCCAAACAACAAAATATCGATATCAATCACCCGCGGACCTTTCTTCTGTGCTCTCC
>JASHRB010000609.1 GCA_030037575.1 Candidatus Sulfotelmatobacter sp.
AAACGCTACCAGCCGGAGAATTAGTTTTCGCAAATTATCTTTCCGCCGCACATGGACAATCTCGTGCCGCAGAGCGCTCGTCAATTCCCGCTCACTCAGCACGGCCTCAACCGTCGCTGACAGCCACACCGTAGGCCGGAAAATTCCCGCAGCCGTAAGCGGCGGGGCCGCCGACAAACTTCTTAGAATTGAGACGGAACGATTGCAGTCGACCGGTGCGGAACCGATGGTGCGGGCCGCAATCGACCAGCGCTTCAGGGCGCGCGAAGATCTCAACAGCGCCAAGGCCCCATTCCACGCTCCCGCCAGCAGCAATGCTATGCCGCACACGCCCAAGGCCGTGGGCATGACTCCGATGGCTTCCTCGACGCCATGCGGTTCAAGCAAGACAAAAGAAGGCACCGCAAAAAGGAAGGTTACCGCTCCCGCCATCGCCAGCGGGGCAAGGCGCAGCCACCAAAGAACATTGGCGCAGAACCGCGGAGAATATGGCTGGGCAGCATGCCAAATGCGGCGCCACATGGAAAACACGAGCAGCAAGAGGCAGCCGTACAGTATGACGGCCATCGAAAGCGAAACCGCCACTCCACGCAGGGCGAATATCACTCGGTCTCCTTTCCCCGGGACGGACGCTTGCTTCGATCCTGCTCGCTCAATGCCCGCCGTTTGCGTTCGACCAGCTTTCCCAAATCGTCGAGCAATCGCGCGTCATGCTGGCTGAGAACTTCCACCAGAAACGAGAGCGGCAGAGTTGACGCCGGGCTGGCATCGAGCAACTGGCGCAAGGCCTGGCCGGCGGCTTCACAGTGCAGCTCCTGCCGGCTGAAGCGCGGCACGTAGCGAAACGCTCGCCCTTCTTCGCTGCGCGAGAGCAAGCCCTTCTTGAACAAGCGGTCGAGCGTAGTCATCAACGTGGTGTAAGCCAGGGCCGGGTGGTCGTTCTCGAGCAATTCGCGAACCGTCGCGCTGCCTCTGGCCCACAGAGCTTCGAGCGTGCGTTGTTCGAGCGGCCCCAGCCGCCGCCAAGAGGACCAGAATGGATGGAAAACCCTGTTCATGCGCCTGCGCTCACCGGACCACCATTCTATCGCGAATGGCGTCATTTCCCATCATTATCGCCCCGGCAGGCACTGGTGCCGGTTCGCGTCAACAGCCTACTTGGTATTGTTGTTTGCCCTGCTCCTGCTATTTCCTAGTACTGGCAAAGGCTTAACTCCGATCATTAGCTGTACATATACGGTTCCTGGGGGAAACGCTGGACCGCCGCCGAAAAATGCCCCTGTTGTTTTAGGAAATGGGTCGTTTACATGGACATTAAGCTTGCCGATTGAGGACAATGCTTCTCCGAGGGTTGATGCAAAATCGCCGTCTTTTCCGCTTGGATCGCGGACATGTATTCCTACGTCGAACCCTCCTGCAGTGAAACTGCGTCCTCTGTTATCCAGTACGTTGATACCGGTTCCATCTTGCAAGAGGGATATGATCTGCGTCCCTAATGCGGCCGCCTCGCCGTCGATGCCATATGACTCAACCAAAATGTTGTGGCCCCGGAACCTCCGACAAACATCCCTGATCTGGCGCTGTTGCTCTAAACTCAAGCTCCTAGGCGCAACCGCAGCTTCCAGCTTTGTGCGTTCAAGCCGTTCTGATTCGGCTTCCTTCTCGGACGTTGCGGCATCTCGTTGTGCGTCGGCAATCTGTGCTTCAAAACCTTTAGCCGTCGCTTCAGCAGATGCAGCTTTAGCATTAGACTCGGCAATTTGTTTGTCGAATCCCTTTGCAATCGCCTCAGCTTGGGCAGATTTTTGTTGGGCTTCGGCTACCGCAGCGGTAGTCAGATTTGAAAGTGCAGAATCATATTTTGAAACTTGTGCCTCAAACCAGCCTTCCCCCATGACGCCTAGCACGATCAGAACCCATCCAAGCGCCGACCAGTGCTTTACCCAATCGCGCTTGGGGTATTTCTTGCGCTCTATTGAAGGTGAGAGCCAATATCTGAGTTCCCTCGATTTTTTCCCCCATATCTCGCACTCGTCGTGGACGATTTCCGGAAGCTCTATCAGTAGGCCAAGCCCGACCGTAAACGTGCAACCCAAAAGCCAATGGAAATTCCAGTCCCGAAGACCCTTCAAGTGGGCTTGGAGCAGTTCGGGCGATCCAGGAGACAGATACGTAGACAGCAACATGGCGCACGACCTTAATCTCTTAGGAAAAGCCTTAGAGATACTCGCGATTTCCTATATCATCACGATTTCATTCTGCGTTTGGGAGTTTACCATAGGCATTAAAGAAAGCATAAATACATCATTTACGGCTCATTTTGTGATTTATATTTGCCGTTATATTGCCTATATTATGCCTATGTCAAACGGCAATGAATCAACTAAGCACAGCAAAGCGAGCGCAGATCGTCGCAGCGCTAGTAGAAGGAAACTCGATTAACGCGACGTGCCGAATGTTTGGAGTCGGAAAACATACCGTGTTGAGATTGTTGGAAGATGCCGGATGTGCCTGTGCTGCCTATCACGATGCGATGGTTCGCGGGCTTGAAGTACAGCGAGTCCAGTGTGACGAAATCTGGGCGTTTGTTCTGGGCAAGGATAAGAATCTCACGATGGAGCAGGTACAGGCGGGATTCGGCAGCGTTTGGACATGGACAGCTATTGACGCTGATTCAAAGCTGATTCTCTCTTACATGCTCGGAGATCGTGGCGCAGGTACAGCGCAAGCGTTTATGAAAGACGTTGCTTCGCGCATCTCGAATCGCATTCAGCTAACAACAGACGGACATCGTGTGTACGCTGAGGCCGT
>JASHRB010000610.1 GCA_030037575.1 Candidatus Sulfotelmatobacter sp.
GTCGGCGCCAGCGAATTTTCCCCCTCGGGCGACCTCAACTCCGGCAATATTTCCATCAACGGCCAGCGCGAATTCGCCAATAGCTTCATGGTGAACGGCAGCGATGTCGAAGAAGACGTCAACATGGGCACGGCCATCATCCCTAATCTCGACTCCATTGCCGAGTTCCGCATCCTCACCAACAATTTCGACGCGGAGTATGGTGAATACAGCGGCGGCCAGATCAACGTCATCACCAAAGCCGGAGGCAACGCCTTCCACGGCGATGTTTTTGAGTTCTTGCGCAACACCGATCTCGATGCGCGAAATTACTTTTCCCCCACCCGCGGTTCCTTTAACCAGAACCAATTCGGAGCCACGTTCGGCGGACGGGTAAAGCTCGACAAGATTTTCTTCTATTCTGACTATCAGGGCACCCGCCAGACTCAGGGCATCGACACCGGACTCATCCCCGTACCGTCGCAGCAAGACCACACCGGCAACTTGTCAGATCTGGCCGGCTCGCTCAGGCTAGACGTCAGCGGAAATGCCTGGGCAACCGTGCTTTCGCAAAAGCTGGGATACTCAGTCGTGGTCGGCGAGCCGTATTATTTCGCCGGCTGCGGTAACACATCCGCCTGCGTTTTTCCGAATCTTCAAATTCCCAGCAGCGTGTGGTCAGCTCCGGCCCAACATTTATTGCGCTACATCCCCGAGCCCAATCAGGCAGGAAATCTTTTTTCAACCTCCGCCTACAACGAAACTCTGAACGACCACAAGGGCGCCCTTCGCTTCGATGCCAACACGAATGGGGGTCTTGTCTCTGCGTATTACTTCCTCGACAACTTCACGCAAAACAATCCCTATCCCACCGCTCAAGGCGGAGCCGATGTCCCCGGCTTCGACGCCCTGAATCTCGGCCGCGCCCAACTGTTGAATCTCGGCGACAGCAAAACCCTAAGCTCAACTGCGGTCAACGAATTCCGCTTTAGTTATCTTCGGGACTCTAACGATCTCGGTCGCCCGCAAGGCGGGCTCGGCGTCAGCCTCGCCTCGCAGGGCTTCGAAGTCGGAGCGAACACTCCCGGCATCGTCGCGCTGGCGCCGCAAAACGAAGGTGTTGAAAATCTGACGTTCAACGCTTACTCCATCGGTACCAACACAAACGAATTAAAACAGACCAACAACACCTTCCAATGGCTTGACAATTTCTCCAAAGTCGCGGGCAAACACACTTTCAAGTTCGGCGGCGAGTTTCATCTCGATCAGATCAACACCGACGCGATCGCGCAGTTCAATGGCAGCTTCATCTTTTTCGGATCGCAAACCGGAAGCGACTTCGCCGATTTCCTGCTGGGCGCTCCCACGCAATACAACCAGAGCCAGCTCCAGCCCTTTTACGGGCGCAACAAATATCTCGGTCTCTACGGGCAAGACAGTTGGCGTTTGCGTTCCGATCTCACGCTGAACTACGGTCTTCGCTGGGACCGCATTGAGCCGTGGTACGAAAAGTACAATCAGCTCGCCGTGCTTGAGCCGGGCAAGCAATCCATCGTTTTTCCGACTGCGCCGGCAGGAATTCTTTTCCCCACCGATCCCGGCGTTCCACGCACGCTCGCGCCGCCCGGGAACAAAGATTTCGCTCCGCGCATAGGCCTCGCTTATTCACCCGCGGTCGATTCCGATTCTCTTCTCGGCAAAATCGTCGGAGGTCCCGGCCAAACCAGCATTCGGGCCGGTGTCGGCATGTTCTACACCGCAATCGAAGCCCTCACCATCGGAGTTCTTGCCGCGAACGCGCCCTACGGCACCACGTACACGAGCCCGACTCCTCCGCTGTTTGCCACGCCATTTGTTTCGGCTTCCAGCGGCCAAGGCAGTCAGTATTTTCCCGTTGCCCTCGCGCCGCTCGATTCCTCGGCGAGCCATCCCGATCCCAACATCGACTGGTCTCAATACGTGCCGATCAGCGGCTTACCTGCGTATCCCACAAGCAATCGTATTCCTTACACTCAAGAGTACATGCTCTCCATTGAGCGCCAGCTTTCGCCGAACACTGTGCTTAGCGCCAGTTACGTCGGAACTCAAGGCCATCGCCTGCTCGCGCTCGTCGAAGCCAACCCGGGCAATCCCACTCTCTGCCTGCAATTGAGCAATCCCGCAAATCTGGCCGCCGGCCAGGTTCCTTGCGGACCGTTCCTCGAGGGCAATACCTACGTCACCGCTTCCGGACAGACGATCAACGGCACACGCGGCCCTCTTGGCTCGAATTTCGGCAGCGACACCAATCAGGCGACCGTCGGCAACTCGAATTACAACGCTCTCGAAATTAGCTTGCGCCACAGCGGCGGCCCCCTCGAAATTCTGGCTGGCTATACGTACGGCAAGTCCATCGATCAGGCCTCGAATCTCGGCGAGGAAATCAATCCCATCAATCCTGCGCTTAGCCGCGCTCTCTCGGCTTTCGACGTAACCCATAACTTTGTCGTCAGCTACCAATACCAACTACCCTTCGACCGCTTATTCCACGCCTCAAATCGCTTGACGCAAGGCTGGACGATCTCCGGTATCACCCGCTTCAGCACCGGTTTCCCAGTCACGCTCTACAACTACGGCGACAATTCCTTGCTCGGAGCCGAACCGAATGGCGTCAACAATTACGGCATCGACGAACCGCAATACACTCCCGGTTCGCTTGATCTGAATCACAATCCGCGCAACGCCCGGCCATACTTCAACACCAGCCTTTTCAGCCTCCAGCCGCTCGGCCAGCCTGGCAACGCCCGGCGCCGTTTCTTCTTTGGCCCCGGGATCGACAACTTTGATATGGCGGTGCTCAGGAAGGTCAAGCTCTCGGAATCCAAATCGCTTGAGTTTCGTATGGAGGGCTTTAACGTCTTCAACCACGCGCAGTTCTACGGTCCGGCGTCGGTCGATGGCAACCTCAACAGCGCCACTTTCGGGGATGTCGTGAATTCAGCTCCACCTCGCCTAATGCAAGCTGCGGTGAAGTTTGTGTTTTAGAAAGGACGCAAAATCAACAATTGCAGCGTCATCCCGAGGACCCGCGCTTTCATCGGCGGGCCGAGGAATCTCCCGCTCAAACGTCGCCTGACAGAAGGCAAGGCGACCAGCCGCCATCGGCGCAGCCTGCGCCTTATTCCTCAAACATCGGCACCTGCCGCTGATCGCCCGCCGCCGCGCGCCGCGGCCGCCTTCCCGCTCCGATCACAGCCAAAACAGTCAACGATTCCAGCGCCGTCCGCGGCACAAAAATGCGCTGCGTATTCGACCGCTGATCCGGGGGATTCACCAGATAGCCTTCCGGCATGTTCTGCGTGAGATCGGAAGGCATCAGGCCTTCCAGAATTTCGTTATCCTTAAACCGTAGCCTTACCCACAATCCTTCCGAGCGCGGCCGTGAGGTAAATATCTTCCGTGTCAACGACTCCGAGTCGCCGAATTCACGCACAAAATAGACTCCCTTAATCTCCCGCAAATCAATGGCAACCACGTTCCCGGACGTATTCAACAACTCCAGTTTGCCTTCATTCACGAACTGCGAGGGCGACACGTACCCCGTCACCGAGTCCCGGTCCATTTTGCGCACAATCACTTTTTTATGGGTAGAAGGCATTGAATCGCGCTTTTCTTGCACTTTCCGGCAGCAGAGGAGTCTGAACTCAACAAAAGGAACCACCCCGGCGTCCATCCCAAGCCCGCATTCGCACCGACGGACGAGGGCTCTTGCGTGGGTTAGACGGAGTCCCAGCCTAACTGAGCACTGCCGACTTTCTCTAAGATTCCGAAGAAGAATCAGGCACCTACAATGTGATTCTCGCACTAATTCCTGAGAAAGCCGCTGAATCTACCTTCCCTGTAGCCAAATCGTTAACGTTGTGTTATTTCTTTTAGTTGCTCCGGCAGCCCTTGAGTCTTTATAAGTGTCTTATATTGAATGGCTTGTGCAGCGTTCCTTAGGCGCAGGCCAGGATTGGGGCGCCTTACCCTGTGGAAATGCTGTGGAAAACGTCGGCGCAGGCTCCCTTGCACCCCCGCCTGTGCCAACCACGTCGCTGTTTGCGCATCGCTTGACGACGAATGGCTGATTACATTTACACCATGGAGATCCGGTTGACGCCGGATCAGCTGAAAGGCGTCAATCTGGTGCAGGAGATAGCCCGCACGGCAGAAGTCACGCTATACCTCACCGGCGGTGCCATTCGCGACATCATCAGCGGTTTTACCATCCGTGATCTCGACTTTACTGTTCAAGGCAATCCCCTCAAGCTGCAAAAAGACTTTGAGCGCGCCGGTGGCCGAATCGCCGGCCACGACGAAGACACGCGCACTTTATACTTGCTTCTTCCCGGCAACGTGCGCGCTGAGATCGGCATGGCGCGCACCGAAACCTACGAAAAGGCCGGGAAGCCCCCCGTCATCGCCCCAGCCAGCATTCAAGAGGATCTCCGCCGTCGCGACTTCACCGTTAATGCGATGGCTTTATCGCTCAATGAGGGCTCACGCGGACTCCTCCTTGATCCCTTCAACGGCGTCGCCGATATCGAAGCCAAGCTGATTCGCGTCCTTCATAACTATTGTTTTGTCGAAGATCCCTCGCGTCTGATTCGCGCCACGCGCTTTGCAGCGCGTTTTCATTGGCCGCTCGAAGAACGCACGCAGCAGCGCTACAACGCCGCCAAAGAAAATAAGTACATCGAATATATCTCGCGCGGCGCGATCGGCCACGAGATCGCCCAGCTCGCTCATGAAGACGATCCGCTCAACGTCATTCGCGCCCTCGAGCGGGAAGACTGGCTCAAGGTTCTGCATCCTCATTGGTCCTCGGCCAAAGTTGACACCAATGGCTTGTCGGCTCTGATGAAAACTCGCCAGCAGATGGTCGATCTCGGCTACACCGTCGACCCTTCCGCTGCCGTGATGTACTTCCTCACGGCTCGACTCTCCGATAAAGACATTGCTGATCTGCGCCGACAGATCCCGCGCAAAGATTTGATCGAAGCCTGGCGCGACATTGAAAACCACGCCAAAGAGCTGGCGAAGCGCCTCACCGGCAAAGAAGCGGCCACGCCTTCGCGAACCTGGAACCTGCTCTCTTCCGCCCGGCCTGAGATGATCTTGTTCCTGGCGGTGACCGCTCGTCAGCAAGCCGTCGCTCAGAAAATCAAGAATTTCCTCACCAAGTGGCGCGACGTGCAGAAGAAAATTCCGCTGCCGGAAATGACTGAGCTGCTGATCACGCCGCAACTGCCGGCCTATTCCAAGATCGCGCGCGAAGTGTTCATGCTTCTGCTGGATGGAAAGCTGCGCTCGCGCACCGAGACGTTGAAATTCCTCAAGCCATTTGCGCCTCCGCCGCCACCGCCTCCGCCGGCGCCGCGCCGCGGACGAGCCGCAAAGGTGACTGCAGCTGCAAGCGCCGGGGCAGGGGCACAAGGCGCTTTGCCCGACAAGGCTGCGAAAACCAAGAAAGGAAAGGGCAAAACGCCGGTTCCGGGGGTTCCGGCGATTCCGCCTGCTCCGCCCGCAGCCCAGCCCTCTGCCGCCAAACCATCGACGCCAAGGGCGGAGCCTAAGGCGAAAACAAAGCCGCGGGCAGCAAAAACCAAGGCGAAACCCGCAGCTGGCCTGGCAAAACCGGCATCAAAGGCAAAACCGGCGGCCAAAGGGAAAAAGCCAGGTTCCCGGAAGGTAAAGTCCAAAAAACGATAGCCCTTCCGTAATCGGAAATTAGGAGCATCCCTTTGCTCAGATCGGGCATATAATGTTGCTATGCATCGCCCGGTCCTCTTCGCGGCGTTCGCCATTCTCCTCTGCGCATCCGTTCCCCTTTTTGCGCAACACGGCGGAGGTCACGCCGCCGGTGGCGGTGGCCACGCAGCTTTCGGCGGAGGGCATGCCGGATTCAGCGGGGCGCGCGCCGGCTCAGGTTTCGCTGCCCGCTCTCGTTCCTTCAGTGCCCCGGTCGCCCACAACCGTTCCGGTGTGGGCGTGCGTATCCGCAGTTACGGATCCGGCTATGGCCGAAATTGCTGGGGCGCGTACGGCTGCGGATGGGGCTATGGCTATCCCTATCTCTACGGCGGCATCGACCCTTACTGGTGGTGGGAGAACGATTCCAACGCCCAGCCCGATCCCGGCGCTGCTTACGGCTATGACAACGGTTTGGCCAACGAGATGCAGGAGCAGGGAATGCCGGTGCGGCCGGCGCCCGACTCCGGTGAGCAGGACGAATACGCCCGCGCCACGCCTCCGTCTCCGCCCCAGCCAGAGTCTCAGGCGCAGCCCAGCCCCTCCACTGTCCTCGTGTTCCGCGATCAGCACCAGCAAGAAGTTCAGAACTATGCCATCGTCGGCCAGACGCTCTGGAATTTCTCTTCTGGCCGCACCCAGAAAATTCCGCTCTCCGTGCTCGATGTTGCAGCCACGCAGAAAGCCAACGACGACCGTGGCGTCGAGTTTCGCTTGCCCAGCGGGAGCGAAGGCCAATAACAACAACTTAATCTGGCAAGTTTCTGAGGTGTCAGGATCCGCTCAGGATTCGTTTGCTGGATTCGTGGAAGCGGAGTTGTGCTTCCAATGAGTTGAGCCACGAATGGAAACAAGCGGCCGCTTCCTTTTCGATGTACAAAAATCGCAAACCCATGACGAACGAGTTGCTCCAGACGATTTCGGCTTTTCCATGAAAAAGCTGTGGCTCGGCGCTCGGCAGTTCGAACTCCACGATCACCACTCCCCTGAGCTTGACCGGATTGTTCAGCTTAATCGCCAGCCCGCCTTCGCTGACGTTCTGGAGCGACCCTTCGATAAAAGCCCGCTCGAGCGGATCGCGAAAGCGCACCCGCAAGTCCAATTGATAGCGGAAATAGCGGCGATGCTCCCGCTCCATCTTCGGGATTGCGAGTTCCAGAATGTTATTGAGCCGGGTCTGCTGAACCGGTTTATTCAGAGCGAAATCGGCACCAAGTTCAATAGCTTCGCGCTCTCGCGGCGACTCGCCGACCACCGCCAGCATGAGGGTTTGTTTATTGGCGCGGCTGTTGCGCAGTTGATCGAGCGCGGTTGCGCCACCAGGTACGTCGCAGTCAACTACCAGTCCATCCAAATGCCGCCGCGAAGCAAGTTCGATCGCGCTCTTCGAGTCCGGACGAGACTGAAGCGAAACCTCACGCGCTCCGAGCGTTGCCCGCATATCCCCCAGCAGCGTCGGATCTTCGGTCAGGATCAGACACTCCAACCCCATTTTCCAATTTTAGAAGATGCCAATCTGCCGATGTAGTAACCGACGTGCATGGCCCCGTAGGGCGGTTGGGCTTCCACACTTTGAGCATAACTCTCCGTCTTCCACAGCCTTCCAGCCGGTACAATCCCCCCTAACTCCCGTAAAATTAAAGAGGCCCATGTCCCAATTCGTTCACTTGCACCTCCATACCGACTACTCCCTGCTCGACGGTGCCTGCGACGTGGAAAAACTCTGCGAGCGGGTTCGCAAGCTCGGCATGGCCGCCGTTGCCATGACCGACCACGGCAACATCTTTGGCGCGGTCCACTTCGTCAACGCTGCGCACAAACACGGCGTCAAGCCCATCATCGGCTGTGAGCTCTACATCTGTAAAAAAGAGGATCACAACACCGAGCGCACTCCGCCCGAGGGCGACAGTTATCATCACTTGCTGGTGCTTGCCGAGAACGAAGAGGGCTACCGCAATCTGGTGAAGATCACCTCCGAGGCCTCACTGCACGGCTTTTACTACAAGCCACGCATCAGCAAGAGATTTCTCGCCGAGCATTCGCGTGGCCTGATCGGCCTCTCCGGCTGCCTGAAAGGCGAGGTCGCCGAGCGCCTGATGGAAGGGAACTACGACGGCGCTCGCACTGCGGCCGCCACCTTTGCCGATATTTTTGGCAAAGACAATTTCTATCTCGAAATTCAAGACCAGGGCTTAGCGAAAGAACACGAGATTCATCCCGGCCTGTTTCGCCTCGAGAAAGATCTTGGTCTTCCTCTGGTTGCCACCAACGACTCCCACTACCTTTGTGAAGACGACGCCCATGCGCAAGATGTGATGCTCTGCATCCAGACCGGCAAGTCCATCCACGACGCGCAGCGCATGAAGTTCGAGGGCAACCAATTCTTCGTCAAAAGCGGTGACGAAATGTACCGCGTCTTCCAAGACTCGCGCGAAGTCCTAGTCCGCACCGTCGACATCGCCGAGCGCTGCAGCGTGCGCCTCGAAAAAGTCGCGACTCCTTTCCCGCAGTTCGAAGTCCCTGCCGGCTACACGCTTGACAGCTATTTCGTTCACGTCACGCGCGAGGGATTTGCTCGCCGTCTTGAAACCCTGCGCCCGCTAAGTGAGCAGGGGAAACTCAAGCGTTTGCTCACCGACTACGAGCAGCGCCTCGAACGCGAACTCTCGATCATCCAGCAGATGAAGTTTCCTGGCTACTTCCTGATTGTTTGGGATTTCATCCGCTACGCCAAAGAGCGCGAGATTCCCGTCGGTCCCGGCCGCGGCTCTGCCGCGGGTTCACTCGTTTCCTATGCCCTCGGCATCACCGATCTCGATCCGCTCCAGCACGAACTGCTTTTCGAGCGCTTCCTCAACCCCGAGCGCGTCTCCATGCCCGATATCGATATCGATTTCTGCATGAACCGCCGCGGCGAAGTCATCGACTATGTCACGCAAAAATATGGCCGTGACAATGTCGCGCAAATCATTACCTTCGGTACTATGGCCGCGAAAGCTGCGATCAAAGACGTCGGCCGCGCCATGGACATTCCCTACGCCGATGTGGACCGCATCGCGAAGATGGTTCCCACGCAACTCAACATCACGCTCGATCAGGCCCTCGAAGATTCGCCGCAATTGCGCGAGGCCCTGGAGAAAGACGGCCAGATTCGCGAACTGATGCAAACTGCGAAAAAGCTCGAAGGCATGGTTCGCAATGCCGGTGTGCACGCCGCCGGTGTCGTCATCTCGCCGCGCCCGCTCACCGAGCTCGTTCCGCTGCACAAGACCAAAAACGACGAAATCGTAACCGCCTTTGACATGGTCGCCATCGAAAAAATGGGCCTCTTAAAGATGGATTTTCTCGGCTTGACCACGCTGACGATTCTCACCGACGCGCTGAGATTGATCGCGCAGAGGGGTGGCACCGCGATCAGGCTCGATGACATTCCTCTAGAAGACATCGAAACTTACCAGAAAGTTTTCTACACGGGACTCACCTCCGGCGTCTTCCAATTTGAATCGCACGGCATGAGAGATGTGCTGCGCAAATATCGGCCAGATTCCATCGACGATCTCACCGCTCTCAACGCACTCTACCGCCCCGGCCCGATCCAGGGCGGCATGATCGAAGATTTCATTGACCGCAAACACGGCCGCAAGAAAGTCGAATACGAACTCCCGGAGCTAAAGGAAATTCTCGAAGAGACGCTCGGCGTCATTGTTTATCAAGAGCAGGTCATGCAGATCGCCAACCGCCTCGCCGGATATTCTCTTGGCGAAGCCGACCTGCTACGCCGCGCCATGGGCAAAAAGAAACCGGAAGAGATGGCCCAACAGCGCGAGCGTTTCATCGAAGGTGCGACCCAGCGAAAATTTCCGCCCAAGAAAATCGAAAAAATATTCGACCTTATGGCACAGTTCGCTGGGTACGGCTTCAACAAATCACACTCCGCTGCTTACGCGCTCCTCGCCTATCACACGGCGTACTTAAAGACGCACTATCCGGTGGAGTTTATGGCTGCCCTGCTTACCTCTGTTACGGGATCAAGCGACGATGTGGTGAAATACATCAACGAATGTCGCGAAATGGGCATCCCCGTCGAAGCGCCCGATATCAATGTTTCCGACGCGAACTTCACTCCCCACGGCCCAGCCATTCGCTTCGGACTCGCAGCCGTAAAGAATGTCGGAGGCAATGCGATTGAGTCGATCATCGCCGCCCGAAAAAAACTCGGCCCCTTCAAATCAATTTATGAATTCTGCGAGAACGTCGATCTTCGCTTGCTCAATAAGCGTGTTCTCGAATCTCTCATCAAATCCGGTGCGATGGATTCTCTCGGTCGTCGTGCGCAACTCATGGCCGTCCTCGACCGCGCCATGGAACGCGCTCAAAAAGCCCAGCGCGATGCCGAATCCGGCCAGCACGGCCTGTTTGGTGTTTTCCAGCAGGAAGAGGGCGAAGCCCACAATGACCAGCTGCCCGACAGTCCCGACTGGGATGAGCAAACTCGTCTCGGCGCCGAAAAAGAAATTCTTGGATTCTTCATAAGCGGCCATCCGCTCGAAAAGTACAAAGACAGGCTGCAGGATCTTCAAGCCCTCACCGTCGAAGAAATCACGGCCATGACCAAGTCCACCGGCAAAGACGAAACCATAGCGACGGCCGGCATTATCGCGAACCTGCGCGTACTCAAATCCAAGCGCGGCGATTTCTATGCCCAAGCCACGCTCGAAGATATGTCGGGCTCCATCGACATGATCGTCTTTCCTGAGACCTACAAAAAGTTAGGCGACAAAGTGAAACTCGAAATGCCCGTTCTGGTTCGCGCCGGCGTGCGCATCGAAGAAGGCGCGAACCCTAAGATTACCGCGGCTGACATTATGCCGCTCGAAGATGCAAAAGTCCCTTTGCCGCGAGCCATCCGCATTCGCATTCCGCTGGAGACCGCAGCAGCAATGACCGTCGATGATTTGCATTCTCTCTTCATCGAGCGCAAAGGCGAAGCCAAGGTGTTGTTCGACGTGGAACGCGCCGGCGATTTCATGGTAGTGATGGAGGCCGAAGGTTATAATGTCCTGCCAGACAGGAATTTCATCGCCCGCGTAGAGCAGCTTTGCGGGCGGGGCAGTGTGCGCGTAATTAGCTGACGAGTCTCTTTATGCGGCCAACCGCATGAGCTGTCTTGTCGACCATGAGAGCCCTCCAAAAAACACAGCAGGAACTGGAATCCATTGAGCGTCAGGTGGCGTCGATCGAGGCTTCCTCCGGACAGAATGAGGAAACCCAGCGCCGGCTCGCCGAGCTTCATGAGCGAATTCACATCCTGCGCGAGGAAATGAAGGGATCGCAGACCGCCTGGCAAAAGACGGAGTTGGCCCGCCATCCGCAGCGCCCGCAAACGCTCGACTATATTGAACGCCTGTTTGCCGACTTTAGCGAAATTCACGGCGACCGCGGTTTCGGCGATGACCCGGCCGTCGTCTGCGGCATGGCGCGCTTTCATGGCGAAGAAATACTCGTCGTTGGCACGCAAAAAGGCCGCGACATGAAGCAGCGCATGCATCGCAATTTTGGTACGCCGCATCCCGAGGGCTATCGCAAGGCGTTACGCATTATGCAGATTGCCGAGAAATTTAGCCGGCCTATTCTGACGCTGGTCGACACCGACGGTGCGTATCCCGGCATTCACGCCGAAGAGCGTGGCCAGGCCGAAGCCATCGCCTACAACCTGCGCGAGATGGCTCGCCTCGAAGTCCCGATTATTGCCACAGTCATCGGCGTCGGCGGCAGCGGTGGCGCACTCGCAATCGCCGTCGCCGACCGCGTGCTGATGATGGAGAACTCAATCTACTCGGTGATTTCTCCGGAAGGTTGCGCCGCCATCATGTGGCGCGACGCGACCAAAAAAGAACTTGCCGCCGAGGCCATGCGCATCACCGCCGCCGATCTCAGCGAATTAGGAATCATCGACGACATCGTTCTCGAACCGGAGGGCGGCGCGCATCGGGACTACGAAGCCGCCGCCAACCTGCTCGACGTCAGCCTGCAGAAACATCTCTCCGAAGTGAAGAGAATCCCCCCCTCAGAATTGATCGCCTCCCGATTTAACAAATTCCGCGCCATGGGTCAGTTCTTCAGAGCAGAGTAATCACTTTGTCATCCTGAGCGAGGATGGCGCTTCGCGAACACGAAGCGCAGCCGTAAGTCGCAGCCCCTGCGGCCTCTTCAGGAATTCCCACCCCCAGGTTGTCGAGTGTTGAACACAACAATCGTGGTCATCCCGAACTCGCGCGGCTTTTTTAACAGCGCGTGGCCTGGACTCACGTCCCAGTGGCCGTCGCCCCGCTCTACCGGTGTCAATCGCGTCCGATCTCTCGTGCTTACTTGGGTTCCCCTCAATTGTTGCTGGATCGCTGTGCTGACGGGCCATCCCGCGCCGTATAATAATGTGTTTCCCTCGAAACGCACTTCTGGCGGACAATTCCGCCGCTGAAAATCGGAAGGAAGGGGTTGTAAATGGCCACTACCAACGTTGCCCGCGACGATGCAACCGGGCACCTAGGACGCCCGCGCATCGTCAATGAAATGAGCATCCAGGTCGCCACCGTGAATGGCTCCGGTTCTCAAAGCTCTAACACGGTCCTTCTTCGCGCAATTTTTCAGATGGGCGTACCAGTCTCGGGCAAAAATTTATTTCCTTCGAACATCGCCGGATTGCCCACCTGGTATACCATTCGCGCCAATAAAGACGGCTACATTGGCCGCAAAAAAGAAATCGACTTCCTCGTGGCCATGAATCCCGAGACAGCCCAAGACGACGTCATGTCGCTCGACGCCGGTGCATCGGTTGTTTACGATGGGCCGCTCGCACTCGACAAGCTACGCAGCGATTTAATTTTCTATTCGGTTCCCTACGACAAACTTGTCGCCGCGGTTTGCCCCGAAGCCAAATTGCGCAAGCTGGTGAAGAACATGGTTTACGTCGGCGTGGTTGCGCAGTTGCTTACCATTGACATGGCTGAGGTTGCGAAGGCCATTCGCAAGCAGTTCGCCACAAAAGCAAAAGCTGCCAATTTGAATCTGGCGGCCGCGCAGGCCGGCTTCGATTACGCCAAAACGAACCTCGAGAAGCGCGGAGTGTTCTACATCGAGCGCATGAACAAAACCGCGGGCAAGATTATCATCGACGGCAATTCAGCTGCCGCGCTCGGCTGTATGTTTGCCGGCTGCACGGTCGTAACCTGGTATCCGATCACACCGTCGTCTTCGCTTGTCGAAACCATGATCGAGTACATGAAGGAATACCGCATCGGGCCCGATGGCAAAGCTACATTCGCCATCGTGCAGGCCGAAGACGAACTTGCGGCCATCGGGATGGTCATCGGCGCGGGCTGGGCGGGTGCTCGAAGCATGACGGCCACCGCTGGTCCGGGGATTTCGCTGATGTCCGAGTTCGCCGGCCTCGCGTACTATGCTGAGGTGCCCGGAGTTGTTTGGGACATTCAGCGTGTCGGCCCCTCGACCGGCCTTCCCACGCGTACTTCTCAAGGCGACCTTCTTTCGACCGCGTTTCTATCGCACGGCGATACCAAGCACCTCCTGCTGATTCCGTGCTCGGTGACAGAGTGCTTCAGCATGGCGCAGGAGGCCTTCAATTTAGCCGAGCAATTCCAAACGTTGGTATTCGTGATGTCCGATCTTGATCTCGGCATGAACAACTGGATGTCCGATCCCTTCGAATATCCCACCACGCCGATCAGGCGCGGCAAAGTGCTCGACAAAAAAGATCTGGAAAAACTTGGCGGCTTTGCCCGCTACAAAGATCTCGATGGAGACGGAGTTGGCTATCGCACTTTGCCCGGCACCGACCATCCGGCGGCGTCGTACTTCACTCGCGGCAGCGGACACAATGAAAAATCCAGCTACAGCGAGCGCCCCGAGGATTACGAAAACAATATGGAGCGCCTCAATCGCAAATTTGAAACCGCCCGCTCCTTCGTTCCTCGTCCCGAAATCTCCAAAGGTACGAATGCCAAAATTGGAATCATCGCTTATGGCACCTCGCACTGGGGCGTCATCGAAAGTCGTGATCAGCTTCGCAGCGAGTACGGCATCGAAACCGACTACCTGCGCCTGCGCGCCTATCCGTTCACGCGCGAGGTTCATGAATTCGTCGAGCAGCACGAGCGTATTTATGTGGTTGAACAGAACCGCGACGCGCAAATGCTCAGCCTGCTCAAACTCGATCTGAAACCCGAGCTCATCGCGCGCCTGCGCAGCATTGCCCACATCAACGGTCTGCCGCTCGACGCGCGTTCCGTCACGGACGAACTCAGCAATATGGAGGGAAAGTAAATGGCCACCACTCCTGCCGCCGAACCGAAAACCAATCGCATCGGGCTCACCGTCATCGACTACAAGGGGGGAAAGACCACGCTCTGCGCCGGCTGCGGCCACAACGCGATTTCCGAGCGCATCATCGAAGCCATGTACGACATGGGCGTGAAGCCCGAGCGCGTCGTCAAGCTGAGCGGAATTGGCTGCTCCTCCAAAAGCCCGGCATACTTCATGAACCGCTCGCACAGCTTTAATTCGGTTCACGGACGCATGCCCTCAGTGGCCACCGGCGCCATGCTCGCCAACCGCAATCTCATTGCGCTTGGCGTCAGCGGCGACGGCGATACCGCCTCGATCGGTATCGGGCAATTTGTTCACCTGATGCGCCGCAATCTTCCCGTCATCTACATCATCGAAGACAATGGCGTGTACGGCCTCACCAAGGGCCAATTTTCCGCAACCGCAGATCTCGGCTCGAAGCTGAAAAGCGGCGTCATCAACGATCTGCCTCCGATCGACACCTGTGCTATGGCGATCGAGCTCGGAGCGACCTTTGTCGGGCGCTCATTTTCGGGCGACAAGAAACAGCTTAGCACCCTGCTGAAGGCCGCTGTTGCTCACCATGGCACTGTCATGCTCGACGTAGTTTCACCCTGCGTCACCTTCAACGACCACGAGGGCTCGACCAAGTCGTACAAATATGTGAAGGACCACGAGGAGACTTTGCAGGAAATCAACTTCGTTCCGCACTTCGAAGAAATCAGTGTGGAATACGATCCCGGATCGACAGCAAGCGTGACCATGCACGACGGCTCTCATCTCCAGCTGCGCAAGCTGGAAGAAGACTACGATCCCACGGACCGCATCCGTGCGATCGAACGACTCATCCGTGCGCACGATGCCGGCGAGGTTTTAACTGGCCTGTTCTACGTCAACACGAAAGCGCCCAGCTTTATTGAGATGCTGAACATGGTCGATGAGCCGCTGGCTATGCTCCCGGAATCGCAAACGCGTCCGGGCAGGGAAGCGCTCGAGGCCGCGATGGAAGAGTTGCGATAAAGGCATGTCGGACTTGGCCGAGACGCTAGGCGACCACGAGCTCAACGGCGCGGCATCCTCGGCCGCATAGTCGAACCGAGCCATCGAGGATGCCGGCGTCTGGGCGTCGTTTTCCCAGCGGCGGTCTCCCGGATCGCGCTCAATCCCGGTCGGCTCAACCTAGCCAAGCTCGCGGCGAATGCGTGCTGCACTCGCCGTCCAGTGCGTGCGGCATTGCCGGGTGTCAGCAAATACCGCGGCGTGCGCTGGTCGGGCAACACTATCGGCAATGCGCTTGACAATTAGTCAGGATGAGACCTGGGCAGTGGGTCTTCGCCGGTCGCCGCGATACTCGCCACCCGGGGAATCGGTGTGCCCATTCCCCGGTGGAATACAGCCAGTGTATGTGCCTGCTGTCGAAGTGCAGCCAGGACTTGAAGGCCAATAACCCATTTCCGCCGATAAGAAGAATGCGCACAAAATAACCCCTAATAGTCGGGCACGTAAGACGACCCACTTACTGCGACTCGGCGCGGACCGCTCGCGCCCGCCGGCTGCAGACCCAATCCGGCGCCGTAGTACTCCGCCAGCGCATGGCGTTCTTCTTTGCTTAACAGAACCGCAATCGTGCGCATCGGTTCATTGATGTCATTGGCCCGGGTGCCGTTCGCAAACGCTTCCAGTTGATTCAAAATGTAATCGGTGTTCTGCGTCGCCAGCGAAGGCGCCCCCGTTTTATATGCGATCGGACCGTGGCACGCCTGGCACGGCGGAATTCCGCGTTCTCCCTCTCCAAAGGTGACCAGCCGTGACGCTATCGCCGAGCGTGTATTGCCAACCTGCGTCTGCGGAAAAACCCGGTTGTCCTGCGGATCGGGATAGACCGGCAACTTTGAATAATAAGCTGCCAAGTCGGCCTGATCGCGCGCCGCAAGCGACGCACCAATCGGCTGCATCGCAGGAGAAGAACGTTTCCGATCCTTGAAATCCTCCAGTTGTTTCCAGATCGCCAGGTTGTTCAGACCCGCCAGATTCGGCGTGAACCCGACCGGACTGAACCCCTCGGAGCCGTGGCAGTGTTCGCAGCGCTTCGCCAGCAGCATTCCGCGAAAAGCATCTCCGCGCGAAGCCGTCGCAATCGTCTCCGGGGTCCAGGCGACGTAAGAAGGAATTCGGGCGGGAGCGCTGGCCGCCACACTTTGCACAACTGAAGTTATGGCCACTGCGGTAAGCAAAAGTAAGGCCAGCGCAACGGCGATCCTCAGCC
>JASHRB010000041.1 GCA_030037575.1 Candidatus Sulfotelmatobacter sp.
ATTTTCTCTGAGGGCGCTTTGCAGGCGAGCAGGTTGGCCTCGACCGCATTGTCCACATACGTAAAGTCGCGGCTCTGTTCGCCGTCGCCATAAATCGTCGGCTGCCGCCCGTCGAGCATTTGGGTAATGAACTTCGCGAGCACTCCCGAGTAAGGAGAGGACGGGTCCTGCCGCGGGCCGAAAATGTTGAAGTAGCGCAGCGAGACCGTTTCAAGTCCATAGCAGCGATAGAACGAAGTCATGTAATGCTCGCCGGCCAGCTTCGCCACGGCGTAAGGCGAAATGGGATCGGGAATCATTCCCTCGTGTTTGGGAAGCGTGGGCGTGTCCCCGTAGGCCGACGACGAGGCTGCGTAGACCACGCGCTTTACCTTAGCGTCGCGCGCGGCGACCAGCACGTTTACCGTACCGTCGACATTTGCCTGATTGCTTCCAATGGGATCAAGCACCGACTTGGGAACCGAGGGAATGGCCGCCTGATGCAAAACAAAATCGACTCCTATGCATGCCCTTTTCATCGCATCAAGATCGAGAATGTCGGCTTCGTGGAGGTCGATTTGCTTGAGAACATCTGCCAGATTATTGCGATTGCCGGTTGAAAAATTATCGACTCCGCGCACCTGCTCGCCGCGATGCAGGAGTTCCCGCGCCAATGAAGACCCAATAAATCCACCGATACCGGTAATCAGATAGAGAGGCATGAGATTCATCATAACAATCGCGAAAGTTTTTTCGCGAGAGGATCGCGAGAATCAAGGAGAACCGAAGTAATGGCAGGTCAATGCAATGGACGGCTATCGACGATGGAGGCGACTCTTTTGGCCAACTCCTGATCGCTTATCGGCCATCAGAAATTGCTCACGACTGACGATTCGGCAATCGACCGGCGAATCCGGCTCCACACTTCATCTCGCCCGCTTCCTGTCTTTGCTGAAAAAGAAATCACCGGTGTTTCCGAATATGCGCGAGCAAGGCCGTTGAGAGCCATGCGGAGCTGATGGTTCGACAAGCGATCAGTCTTGGTAGCGATCACGGCAAAATCGCGGCCCGAATCGTTCAGAAATTTCAGCAGCTGAAGGTCGCTCTCCTGCTGTGGGACGTTCACATCGACCAGAGCAAGACACAGGGCAAGAGTAGGCCGCTGGCGGATATATGGCTCGATGAACCCGGGCCACTCCTGCGAAATTTCGCGGGAGATTTTGGCGTATCCGTATCCCGGAAGGTCGGCGAAAATCACCTCTGGCCGCGGCTTTCCCGGCCAGCGTACTTCAAAGAAATTAATGCTTCGAGTCCGGCCCGGAGTGGAGCTTGTGCGTGCCAACTTGGTGCCGACCAGAGAATTGATCACGCTCGATTTGCCGACGTTGGAGCGACCGAGAAACGCAATTTCAGGCAGGCCGGGAGCGGGGAAGTGCGCCACATCGGTTGCTGAAGCCAGGAATCGCGCTAGAACTTTCATGCTCAAGTTTGCAATGGGCGGGGAGAATTGGCAAGCGGAGTAATTGACGGAAAACGGTTCAAGGCTGAGTCCGTCATCCAGCAGAGAATAAAAGGCCAGAGAATGAAAAGCTCACGGGCGAGCTCACGAGATGCTGACGACCTCTCTCACTGGTGCGCGGCTGGGCTGTCGCCGGAGGAAGAAGTCAGAGGCGGCGGAGCGATTTGTTGCGCGCCCACGTCTTCGCTGAGTGAATGGATCGGCGATTCGAGGGCCATCTGCAACACCTGATCCATCGTGTCAACGAAGTGCAGCTTCATCGCGTTGCGCAGGTTTTCGGGAACCTCGGCTAAGTCCTTCTCGTTTTCTTGCGGCAGGATCACTTCAAAAAGTCCGGCGCGATGCGCGGCGAGCAGTTTTTCTTTCAAGCCACCAATTGGCAAAACTTTACCGCGCAAGGTGATTTCGCCAGTCATGGCGAGATCGCGGCGGACAGGAATTTTGCTCAACGCGCTGGCGATGGCGGTGGCGATCGTGATTCCCGCCGAAGGTCCATCTTTCGGAATCGCGCCTTCGGGAACGTGAACGTGCAGATCGAGATTGCGATAGAAATCGCGATTCAGGCCGAGCCGGTGAGCTCGCGAGCGAACATAGGACAGGGCAGCCTGCGCCGATTCCTGCATCACGTCACCGAGTTTGCCGGTGAGCGTGAGCTTGCCTTTGCCGTCAACCACCGTGGCTTCGGTGCTGAGAATCGAGCCGCCCACTTCAGTCCAGGCCAGACCGGTGACTAATCCCACCTCGCTCTTTTCGTGCGCCAGCGTATCGCGGAATTTGATCACTCCGAGGAATTCCTTAACGTTCTCGCCATTCACTTCAACCGTGTAATTCGAACCTTCTTTTACAACTTTGCGGGCGATCTTGCGGCAGACATTGCCGATTTCGCGCTCGAGATTGCGCACACCTGCTTCGCGAGTGTAGGCGCGGATGAGAGTGGTGATCGCCTCGTCGGTAAACTTCACGTTCTTTTCGGACAAGCCAGCCTGCGCCATCTGCTTTTTTACGAGAAATTGTTTGGCAATCTCCATTTTCTCCTGCTCGGTGTAGCCATGCAGGCGCAAAACTTCCATGCGGTCCTGCAAAGCGGGAGGAATGGTGTGCAGCACATTGGCCGTGGCTACGAAAAACACTTGAGACAGATCGTATTCGACGTCGAGGTAGTGGTCAATGAACATGTAGTTCTGCTCGGGGTCAAGCACTTCGAGGAGAGCCGCGGACGGATCGCCGCGAAAATCCATCGACATCTTGTCAACTTCGTCGAGCATGAAAACCGGATTCTTGGTTCCGGCCTTCTTCATCATCTGAATAATCTGGCCCGGGAGCGCGCCAATATAAGTGCGGCGATGGCCGCGGATTTCGGCTTCGTCGCGCACTCCGCCGAGCGACATGCGTACAAACTTGCGGCCCGTCGCTTTCGCGATCGACATCCCTAGAGAAGTTTTGCCAACGCCGGGAGGGCCGACGAAGCAGAGAATCGACCCTTTGGGATTCTTCACCAACTGCCGCACAGCCAGAAATTCGAGAATACGCTCCTTAATTTTTTCCAGTCCGTAATGATCTTCGTTGAGAACTTTTTCTGCGCGCGAGATGTTCCGGATTTCTTTCGACCGTTTCTTCCAGGGCACGGCTAGCAGCCAATCGAGATAGTTGCGAGAAACCGTCGATTCGGCGGACATGGGCGGCATGGCTTCCAGCTTCTTTAGTTCCTGCAGGGCTTTGTCTTTCACATCCTTCGGCATGCCGGCGGCTTCGATTTTTTTCTTGAGCTCGTCAAATTCGCTCTTTTCACCGCGGCCGAGTTCTTTTTGGATCGCTTTGATCTTCTCGTTGAGGTAGTACTCTTTCTGTGCCTTTTCCATCTGCCGCTTCACGCGCGACTGGATGGTGCGGTCGACATTGAGCTTTTCAATTTCCACGTCGAGCACGTCGGCGATGCGAAGCAGGCGCTCGGCAGGATCGAAAATTTCAAGCAGTTCCTGTTTTTCTTCGATGGAGAGCTGAAGATTGGCGGCAATGATGTCGGTGAGCTTGGCCGGATCTTCCATGCGCACGGCCGAAATCATGGTCTCGTAGTTGAGCGCCTGGCAGAGCTTTACGTATTGCTCGAATACAGTGGTAACGCGCTGCATGGAAGCTTCGATCTGCGCGTTCATCTCCACGGGATAGCGCGCAACTCGCACGGATGCTTGCATATATCCCTCAGCGTCCGTGCTTTGCAGCAACCTGCCGCGCTCGATGCCTTCGACCAGAACTTTTATGTTGCCGTCGGGCAGCTTGAGACTCTGCACGATGTTGACGATGGTTCCGACCTGATAGATCTCGTTGGCTTTCGGCTCGTCAATCGAGGCGTCGTGCTGAGTGGCCAGGAAAATTTTCTTATCTGCCGCCAGCGCCTCTTCGAGCGCGCGCACGCTCGACTCGCGGCCCACAACAAACGGGGTCATCATGAACGGGAAGATGACCACGTCGCGGATCGGCATCATAGGCAGCTTTTTGGTTTCGAATTTTTCCTTGGATGTGGTCACTCAATCTCCCCGGCCAGAACTGCCGCCACGGCGGATGTTCACCCTGCACATTCCACGTACAGTCTACTACTTTGCCCGCTACCCGGCCTTCTCTAAAGCGGCCATCGAGGCGCTGCGTTTCTCGACCATTTCCCGCGTCACTTCGAACTCCTTCAATTTCTTCTGGCTGGGCAGGTGAAACATCAGGTCGAGCATCAGCTCTTCCAGGATCATGCGCAAACCGCGAGCCCCCACTTTTCGGGCCATGGCCTGGCGGGCGACCGCGCGCAGCGCATCGTCGCTGAACTTAAGCCGCACGTTCTCGAACTCGAACAACCGCTGATACTGCTTGACAATGGCGTTCTTGGGACGGGTCAGGATTTCGATGAGCGCGGTCTCGTCCAGATCTTCCAACATACCGACCACCGGCAACCGGCCCACGAATTCAGGGATCAGGCCGAACTTGATCAGGTCTTCCGGCTGAATTTCATTCAACAGCTCGAAGTTGCGCTTGCGCGGAGCGACAACCTCCTCCTGCGCAGCTTCGTCGCCGGCGCGGAAGCCGAGAGATTTTTTGCCGATGCGGCGGCCAATAATGTTCTCGAGGCCCACGAATGCGCCGCCGCAAATGAAAAGAATATTCGTGGTGTCGACGGGAGTGAATTCCTGGTGGGGGTGCTTGCGTCCACCTTGCGGCGGAACATTGGCGATCGTTCCTTCGAGAATTTTCAGCAGCGCCTGCTGCACGCCTTCACCGGAAACGTCGCGCGTGATCGAGGGGTTCTCGTCTTTGCGGCCGATTTTGTCGATCTCGTCGATATAGATGATGCCGGTCTGGGCGCGGCTGACATCGCCCTCCGCAGCCTGAAGCAGCTTGAGAATAATGTTTTCGACGTCTTCACCAACATACCCCGCTTCGGTGAGCGTGGTGGCATCGACAATGGCAAAAGGCACGTCCAACATGCGGGCGAGCGTCTGCGCCAGCAAAGTCTTGCCGGTGCCGGTTGGACCGATGAGCATGATGTTCGACTTGCTCAGTTCGATGCCGTCGCTGGTTTTCTGCCGGTTCATGAAGATGCGCTTGTAGTGGTTGTAAACCGCCACGGCCAGCTTCTTCTTGGTTTGCTCCTGGCCGATCACATATTCGTCGAGGAAGGTCTTAACTTCTTGCGGCTTCGGAAGCTGGTTGGGCGGAGCGGTTTGCGGGGTGGCCGAGCGATCGTCTTCAAGGATGGAATTGCAGACCGCAACACATTCGTCGCAAATGTAAGCGCGCGGGTAGTCGCTGGGCGACGAGATCAGCTTGGCGACGGCGTCCTGCGACTTGTGGCAGAAGGAGCAGCGCAAAATCTCGTCCGACGATTTCGTTTTCACTCGCCTCTACTCCTTTATCTTCGCGCGCCGGCAAAACACGTGCTCGGTTGTCCAAGCTCGGCAAAGCGCCAAGCGCGAAGGCCTATCCTACCGCTTTTGCGGTCTTATAGATGATATCGTCTATGATTCCGTATTCCTTCGCCTGCTGTGCGTTCATGATGAAATCGCGCTCCACGTCGCGTTCCACCTTATCCAGCTTTTGCCCGGTATGTTTGGCCAGTAGCTGATTGGTTATCTCTCTCATGCGGAGAATCTCGCGCGCGTGTATATCAATGTCGGTCGCCTGGCCGGAAAGTCCGCCCATCGAGGGCTGATGAATCAGGATGCGCGAATTAGGTAGCGCCAGGCGTTTCTTCGGTTCACCCGCAGCCAGGAGAGTTGCGGCCATCGAAGCGGCCTGACCCACGCACAGCGTCATCACATCGTTCTTTACATATTGCATGGTGTCATAAATCGCCATCCCCGCCGTGATCGAGCCGCCGGGAGAGTTGATGTAGAGCTGAATATCTTTTTCGGGGTCTTCCTGCGCCAGGAAGAGCATTTGCGCAATTACCAGATTGGCGATGTTGTCGTCAATTGGCGTGCCGATAAAAATAATGTTATCGCGGAGCAGCCGGGAATAAATGTCGTAGGCGCGTTCGCCACGCCCGGTCTGCTCGATGACCATCGGTACCAGCATCATTTGCGGATCGTTTGATTTCACGTTCACCTGCCACACTCCGCCCCGAAACCACGCTTGCCAATTCGGGGGAAGTCGAAATGTCCGCGCCGGTTTTCGATTTTACGCGGACTGGTGATAAAGAAAATCGAGGGTCTTTTCGCTGCGGATTCTCATCCGGATTCTATCGAGGCCCCCATCCTGTGTCAATCGTGCGCGAAGCGCTTCCGGCGTTTGTTTTGACTGCTGGGCGAGCGATTCGATCTCCCGGTTCAACTCGTTATCGCTGACCCGAATTTTTTCGAGATCGGCGATGCGGTCCAGCAACAGCGTCGACTTCACATCCTGCAAGGCTTGCTCGCGCTGGCCAGCGCGGAGTCGCGGCAAATCCATTTTCTTCATGTCTTCCATCTTCATGCCTTGCGCGGCCAGGGCGCGAAGGCCGCGCTCGAGGCGAAGATCGATCTGGCGGTCGATCAGGGATTCGGGAACTTCAAAATCATTGCGTCTGACCAGCTCGTTCACAAGTTTATCTTTTGCCTCGCGCTCGGCGGCGTGGCGCTTTTCCGCCCGAATATTTTCGCGAATCTGCTTGCGGACCTGATCGAAGCTCGAGAACTCACCCAGTTCCTTTGCGAACTCGTCATTCAGTTCGGGAAGAGACTTTTGCTTTATGCCGTTGACTTTTACAGAGTAAACGAAAGTTTTTCCCGCGAGCCGCTGGTCGGAAGCGTCCTGAGGATACACCACGTCGAATGTGCGCTCTTCCCCGGCCGAGGCTCCGGTCAGATTTTGCGTAAACTCCGGTACAGTGTTCTTGCCGCCGATTTCGATCAGCACGTCATCCATGTGCACCGGCTTGGCAGTTGCATCGCCATCCTTCGGGCGCCCATCCATGGAGGCTTGCGCGAACTCGCCTTCCGCGAGCGCACGGCCTTCGACGGTAGTGTAGGTTGCATGCTGTTCGCGAACGCCGTTCAGCGCCTGTTCGACTTCCTCGTCGGTGACGGTGATCTCGGCTTTATCGGCACGCAGCTCTTTGTAACCTTCCACCGGAATTTCCGGCAAAACTTCGAAACTCGCCTTGAAGCGCAGCGGCTCACCGTCGTGAACACGCAGATCGCTCACCCGCGGCTGCGAAACCGGGATCAGACCTTGTTTTTCCGCCTCACGGCGAAAGTATTTTGGAATAAGCGCCTCAGCTACATCGCTCTTGATTCCCTCCGCGAACCGCTGGCGAATGATAGAAGCGGGCACGTGCCCGGCGCGAAATCCCGGCAGACGCGCGCTTTTTTGATAGCGCTGAACCTGCAGCTCGGTTTCGCGGGCAACTTCGTCGGCGGGAATCTCGACCGAAATCTCGCGCTTGACACTTTCTTTCGCAGCGGTATCGGTGGGGCTCACAAAGCTAAGTGTAAAGAGTGCGGGAGAGAAGCGTCAAACAGTGGCGGTGACTTTGGTTACCCCGCCCTGGCGGTGCCCAGCTTGAGCGGCTCGAAGAATTGGCGGGCTGTAGGCCCCGCCCAGGTGACTCCCCGGCGGCCGCTGAGTGCAACAACCGGTGTGGGCGGGTCGAGCCGCTTCCCTTGCTTGTAAGCACAAACCGATTGCCGGGGCGTGGGGGTTTTCATGCCGCGAAATCATGGCCAACTCCTTAGGTTGCGAACTGAGCATAGCCTGAGGCCCATGGGGCCGCAATCAGCCACTAGATGCTATATTGACTATTGATGTAGCGACCTTGCTCTTGTCGTGATGTTGATCAAATAATGATCGCCTTGGATGATTCGAGGTCGAGGTTTTGATGCGCGACCTCATGGGCCATGACCGCAGGCCGGTCGCTTTTCTTGTTCATT
>JASHRB010000611.1 GCA_030037575.1 Candidatus Sulfotelmatobacter sp.
GTGCCGGTTGCTCATGAACTGGGAGTGCGCCTGGCGATTCATCCAGACGATCCGCCCTGGCCGCTGTTCGGCCGGCCGCGAGTGGTTTCCAGCGCGGCGGATGTGCGCGCCCTGTTCAAGGGGATCGACAGCGCAGCGAACGGTTTGACCTTTTGCGTAGGTTCATTCGGAGCGCGGGCCGACAATGACTTGCTCGCGATGATAAAGGAATTTGCGCCGCGCATTCACTTCGTGCATCTTCGCCAGGTGATGCGCCAGGCAGATCAATCTTTTTATGAAGCCGACCATCTCGACGGCGGCTCCGACATGGTGGGAGTGATTTGCGCATTGCTTCGCGAAGAATCGCAGAGACGATCCGAAGGCCGCGCGGATCACGAGATTCCCATGCGCCCCGACCACGGGCACGTGCTGGCAGACGATATAGTGCGAAAAGTGAATCCCGGCTACTCCCTCATCGGCCGGCTGAAAGGACTGGCCGAGCTTAGAGGCGTGATGGAGGGTTTGAAGTATGCGCTGCCTGAATTGAAACGCTGATTTTCGGGCGAGGACAGCCGATGGTTTGCTTTTTCGAGGGGGCCGCCATAGGAAAGAGAAAGAGCGCATTCCATGAAAGATTTTGACAACAAAGTTGCCATTGTAACCGGCACAACCGGGATCGGCCGGGCAATCGCAAAACGCCTTGCCTCCGATGGATGCCGCGTCGGGGCTTGCGGCATCGAAACCTCGGCGAATCAGGAACTGCAAGGGGAAGCGCAGGCCGGCGGGTTGTCGCTTTGGGTCGAGCCATGCGATGTCGGTCGGCCAGAACAGGTGCAGGCCCTGGTTCACAAGACGGTCGCGGCGCACGGCGGTCTCGATTTCATTGTGAATGCGGCGGCGATTCATCCCTTCGGCACCGTGATTGACACGGATCCCGAAATTTGGAACCGCTGCATGTTGGTGAATGTCGGCAGCATTTTTTTGTTTGCCCACTTCGGCATTCCCGAGATCAAGAAGCGTGGCCGAGGCGCGGTGGTAAATATTTCCTCCGTACAGGGTTATGCCTGCCAACGAGGCGTGGCCGCTTATGCGGCGTCGAAGGGCGCCGTGCACAGTTTGACGCGAGCCCTGGCGCTCGATCACGCCGCCGATCACATTCGCGTCAATTCGATCAGCCCGGGTTCGATTCGCACGCCGATGCTTCACCGTTCGGCTTCGCACTTTGCTCCCCATCTGCCCCAGGAGGCGGCTTTCGAGCGCTTCGGCGCTGCGCATCCCCTGGGACGCATCGGCACTCCGGAAGAAGTGGCGGAACTGGCGGCGTTTCTTCTTTCCGACAAATCAGGCTTCTGCACCGGGGGCGACTACCTCATTGACGGGGGATTGCTGGCCGGGATCGGGGTGGAATGAGCAGCGTTGATATCGGCAAACCGCTTTGCGTCGCCCCGACCGGCGACGTGTGTGGCGAGGGCGCCGTTTGGCATGAAGCACACCAAGCCGTCTACTGGAACGACATCAACCGTTTTCTCATTCATCGATTCACCCCCCTGGATCGCTGCGTGCGCACATGGTTCTTCGACGAGCCCGTGACCGCGCTTACGTTAACCGATCGAAGGGAAACGCTCGCCGTGGTTCTCGGTTCAGGTGTGATTCTGTGGGAGCCGGAAACTGATGTTCGCAGCAAGCCCGTCTTTGGGCTCGAATACTGGCCGAGGGTTCGATTGAACGACGCGCGCGCAGATTCTCGCGGTTCGCTGTGGCTGGGCTCCATGCGCAACAACGTGAATCCTGATGGATCGTGCGGCGAGGCGGGCGGGCAGGAAGGAAAACTCTTTCGTCTCGATGCCGATGGCAACCTCACGCGTTGGCGCGAAAACGTTGGCATTGCCAACACCGTGGCGTGGAGCCCGGACCGGCGCCATTTTTATTTTGGCGACACACTGGCGAACGTCATCTGGAGATATGACTGCGACGCAGCAACCGGCGCCATCGCCAACGAGCGTCCATTTCTGCAGGGCTTTGAACGAGGCTTGCCGGATGGCTCGACCGTCGACGCGGACGGCTATTTGTGGAACTGCCGGTTTTTCGGCGGATGCATCGTGCGGGTTGCGCCGGATGGCGAAATTGATCGCGTGATCGAGATGCCGGTGAAAAACATTACGACGTGCACCTTCGGCGGCGCGGATCTGAAAACGCTCTACGTGACGACGGCACGGGCCGAGGCGCCCGTGAGCGACCGTTTAGCCGGAAGCTTGTTCGCCCTGGCGACCAATGTCGCCGGCCAAAAGGAGAATCCATACCGCGCGTTCGGCAGTATGTCATGAGGAAAAATCGCCGCCCATTCTACGATTTCATTTTTTTCGCCGCAGGCTCAGCAAGGGCCGGCCCAGCGGATGACCCTGCCCATTTTCGTGCTTCCTGCCCGCACGTTGGCCATCGAGCATGCCCAATGGGCCGCGAAAGTTCCACAACGCCCAACCCGGGCGCAGATCGTCGAACACGCTCAAACCAGGCAAGCAGCGCCTCCGGCGGCGTGTGTTTGTAACAACCCATCTCGCCGCAATGAATGGGCACCCCATGCGCAGCGAATCCCCCCCCAGCGCTTGAATGTCGGGGCGAGCCGGTCGCGAATCGAGCGTTCCTCGATCGCTCTTGAGAGGCCACGCGGGAAGGCGTTCCCTGCCGCTGAGCAATCCTCGCGCCCACTTGCATGGAAGCCGTACCTTCGTGGATGTTGCGCAGACTCGCCCGGGGTTGAACTCATTTCCGGGTTTGCATTTGGCGCCGAGCAACTTCCCCGCCTGTCACGGTGGCGGCGGCATTGCTGCGGCCGCCGAGACCGCCAAGGATTTAAACGCAGAACGCCGATTCATTCCGCCGCAGAATGTTGGTTCCTCGCCGCTATCTTTCGTTGGCTTGTCAGCATCCCCGACCGTCATAAATGCACCTCCATCTTTGCTGATTTCGCCGTCCGCCCGAGCCGCGCAGCCGCTCTTCACTTCCCCGAGACCGGCGGCGCGCTCCCCTGTGAAGTCCAGAATTTTGTGATCTCTTCGAGCGAACGTCCCTTGGTTTCCGGAATCAGCCAGGCCACCAAGACAATCGTGAGCAGCGCGCCCGCGCTGAAGCACCAGAAGGTTCCATCTGCGCCGAGATTTTTCTCCATGGTGGGAAACAGCTGATTGCCCAAATAGCCCACCAGCCACAAGGCCGTGGTCGCGATCGACATGCCTCGGCCGCGAACCTTCGTCGGATAAATTTCTGCAATGATCACCCAGCAGGCCACCCCGTTGCCGAAGGCGTGGCCCGCTACAAAGCTCATGACCAACAGCAGAATCGCCAGGCCGTTGGCGTGCGCGTGATAGAACCATCCCACCAGCGCGAGCGAGGCGAACTGCACCGCTGTCCCCGCCAGAATAAGGGTCTTTCTCCCCGCGCGATCGACCAGCCAGAGGGCGAAAAGCGTAAACAATAAGTTGATCAGGCCGACCAATACGGATTGAAAAAATGCGTCGCTCGACCCCGTCCCCGCGGCGCGAAAAATTTCCGGCAAGAACGAAAAAATCGGGGTGATGCCGCTGATCTGCTGCAACCCGGCGAGCATGACGCCAAGCAGCAAGGGCCGACGGAACGAAGTGAAAAGCTCGGAGATGTGGCCCGCCTCGATTGCCAGCGAGTTTTCGATTTCGCGCACTTCCCTTTGGGCCACATCAGCGCCATTTAGTTTTGTC
>JASHRB010000612.1 GCA_030037575.1 Candidatus Sulfotelmatobacter sp.
CTGTAGGAGCGCAGCAGGATGAGATTGCTGTTTAGGGTGGCGTGGGCGGTGTCGACGTCGCTGAAGACCTGGGTCTGTGCCGCCTCGCGCAGTCGTTGATTGCGCGCGATGTCCAGCTTGGTATGCAGTTTGTTGCCCTGGTTGCGGTCGAAAATGCGCAGCGGAACGCTCACGTCCACGCCAAAATAAAAATCGATGGGAGGGTTGCGGCCCACGTCGAAGCTGATCGTCGGGTCGGTCGATCCGTTGGCCACCGCCAGCTTGTAGTTGGTTTTCGCTTGCTCCACCGATTGCACCGCGGCTTGCAAGTCCGGCCGGTTGTCGAGCGCGATCTGCCGGTAAACATCCAGGGGATCGAGCTGATCGTTGAAATCGAACGTCCCTTCCACCTCGAACTGGTCGATGGGCGTGTGGTCGTTCATCAGCGTCAGCATCTGGATTTTTTCCGTCCGCAGATTCACTTCCGCCGTCTGCACGTCCGATTCATATTGCACGCGCTGCAACTCCAGGCGGTCGAGATCGATCTGCGCGATATCTCCCGCGGCAAAACGGTCGCGGCTGATCTTCAGCACGTGGTCGTAATAGTCGAGATTCTGTTTTGAAACCTCGAGCACCGCCTTGGCCTCGAGCACCTGCACGAATGCGCTGCGCAGGTTGAAGAGCAACCCGCGCTGCAGATCGTTCTGCTGTGAAACCGCAATTGCGGTTGCTTGCTGGGCGCTCTCGGTTCGCAACTGCCGTTTGTGGGCGCGCTCGTATAGAAAACTCACCGTAGCCGAGGGCAGCAGATAGGCAAACGGCCCGTGGCTCGGCCCCACATTGAAGGGATCGATCTGGTCCGAGAGCAGGGTCAAATCCGGATTGGGCCGCAGGTGGGCCGTGATCTCGTCCGCCTGTAATTCGCCGATGTTCAGCTTCCCCGCCAGCAGCGTGGGATTGTTCAATTCCAGCCGCTCTTTCACTTCCTCCCACGTCCACACTTTAGGCGCGGACGGCGGTGAACTCTGCGGCGGAGTTTGCCCGGCCAGCAGTGAGGGCCGCCAATCGGACTGGGGCTGCGGTGTTGTTTGCGCGGCCGACACGGTCGACACGGCGCACACCGCCAGCCACCGGCAACCGCACCGCCACAATTTTTTTCGCATCAAGAACTTCATCCGGAACTCCGCTCGTGCCGAGTCCGCGACACTCACGCTCGGAAAATGATTTTTTAAAATGAACTTTTCCGCCGGCGGATTTGGTATTTTTCCGTCGGCTAAAAAGTGGTTCGGCTAACTGAGACTCAGGCGAGGAGACAGCAGGGAGGGGCGCGGCCGGCATGAGAATCATCCGTGCCGGCAAGAGGAGAGACCGTAACCCTAGAAACTTCGAGCCGTCCAAGTTCGGAAAGCGCGAGCCAGCCTGTCGCCGCAATCGCCGGCGGCGCTTCCAGGCGGTTGACCCAAGAAGAGTTCTTCCCGGCTGGGGCCTGCCGCACCGCCTGCTTGCTGGCGGAAGACTCTTCCATTTCGGCGCGCATGACGTGCAGATCGTCGGAAGCCGAAATCACCGGAAATAGAAGGACCAGCACGCATCCCAGCGCCAGCAGGGATTGCACAGAAGTGATCCGGCGCGCCGGGCGCGCCGGGGCATCGCGCCGGAACAGCCAGTACGCCGGCAGAACCAGCAACAGCCAGGCGACGTTGAGCAGCAATTCCATGCTTAATGCCGGACCCGCGAAGCAGAGAACCATCAGTGTTGCAGAAACTTCAATTTCAAGTCAACATGACCACGGTTATGGGTAGTGGTGCTTTAGCGTGGAGATGAAGGGAGGCAGTAAAAAGCCTGCCAGACGGCAGGCTAGATGGCGCAAACAGGAAAAGTTAGGTAGTGTCCTATTAGCGTGTTGCCGATTCTTTATGCCGTCGGCGCCACTAGGCGCGAGTTCATTTGCGCCATCAGCTTCTCGAATTCCTCAAGGGCAAAAAGATGATCCTTGGTCGGAAAAGCTGACTTGCTCCAAAATTGATTGAGATCAAAGTCCACTCCGAGTTTCCGTTCCACTACTAAGCCGGGTGGTTTATATGAGCTACGGGAAAAATCGAACAAGAACCCCATTCCGTTCAGTTCGAACGGCGGCATTTTATGCCTCTCAAAAAGCCGATCCAGCGTCTTGCAGAATGCGTTGACTAGGGGATCATTGGCGGGGAACGGATTGTTCATCTCTACGGTTAGCTCGCTAACGTACTGTTTTTTGATTACTGATGGAATAACCAGACCGTACCGACTCGCCCCAGAGCGCAGTACGTCTTCAAGGAACAAATCTCCCTTTTCAGTCGATGCCCAGGTCTCTGCTATCAACCCATCGTTGTAAATGGAAAAGTTAACCGCTATGGAGTCGGTGTCCGTCTGAAATTCTCCAGTTGTGAACAGAAAACTTTTCTTCTCCTTGTCGATATCGGACAGCGACTTAGGAAAGTTTGTAAAGGAGTATTTCTCGCCTAGCCACAGGAGTGCATCTGGAAAAATGCTTTTTCCACCAGGGTTCAATTGATTCGTATCGAATAGCCAAATAGACCTAGCGAGACCTACACTGAGGAGTTGCATAATATTTATCCTACTCGGAGCAAGCGGAGGCGCACATTATCTCTGTCCGGTGGTATGCGAACGTTGGCGAGATCAGCAGCCCCTTCTGATTTTTCCGCGCATTGATTTTCGGCGTTGTCGATGGGCTGTGAAGGAATTGACCCCATGGCCGTAGGATTTCCGAATTCTTCTTTAAATGTTGGGATGCTGTAAAAATCCTCGGTCAGTCCTTTGTCCGTGAACGGTGTTCCAGTCATCCAGTCGAGAAAGCGACTGAATGGCACAAACCACACCACTAATGCCACATCACAAGTCGCGGCTATCTTCTTGAGTGTTGTCAGCGAATGCTTGCCGTAGTTAGGGTTCTCTAGTCGTGCCGATACATTGTTTTGGTGCTTGATCCCTAGTTTCGCCGCGAATTCTCCCTGCGTCCATTGTTCCTTGCTTCGCAGAGATCGAATCTGGAAGGCGATGCTTTTGTCCAAGTGGGATTCTACAAACTTGGCCCTCGCTTCTTTACCCCTCCGTAGGCGCAGCAATAATGCTAGGCGCGATATTAAACTTGTGGACTGACGCTTCGTTTCGTCGGAAGAGTTGTTCTGCTCTCCATTTTGCGCGGGATTTGCCTTCAATATCATTCTTCTCATCCTTGTCTGTTCCGTGAAGGAACGTATAGGAATGGCTATCTGGGAAACCTTTCCATCCGTAGATTCGATAGAACGACACCCCACTTTCGGTAGATACATCATCTGCTCTGAGTTCTGATATGCCGCCTTCGCCAATTAAGGGGTCGAACTCAGGGCGACCCCAAAGGCCCATCGGCAAGCTGGAAAGATGTAAAAGCAAATTCAAGATTTCATCCTGTGCATTGGGATGTAGGCCGTTGTACCAGTCCAACACCACACGACCTTCAGCAACCACTTCAATAGCGAAAAAACTATTCATTTAGACCATACCATAAAAATGATATATATCAAAATTATTTCTTGCTAATTAAATATCATTTATGATATACATAATGGCGATGAACAAAAAGGCCAACGAATTCAACCTGTTAGGGGAACCCGCTGGCCGATTACCTTTGTGGGGCTATTGTGACGGAAAGGCGGGCATCGCTGTGACAAGCAGGCCCGTTGTCGGTTCAATTCCGACTAGCTCCACTATTTACTAATTCTCCCCGCCAGCGGTTCCAGCCGCCAACGGGGAACGTCCTCGGGTATGAGCCAAGGACAGGGTTTGGAAACCCGCTGTCATTTTGGCGCTATGGCCCGAAGAAAGCAAGGCCAAAATGACGTGCCACAATTGCCGTACCCAGATGGTGAAAGCCGGATTCTATGGAGCGAAGAAAGTGCAACGGTGGAAGTGCCAGCAATGTAACAAGCGATTCTCCGAGCCGCAGCCGAAACCCTTCGGCCAAGACGTGCGACTCCCCATGGAGAAGGTTTCGATGATTCTCCGCTGTCTCGCAGAAGGAAATTCTGTGCGTTCAACCTCGCGTCTCTGTGACGTTGAGAAGCGAACTGTGCTGAATCTGCTTAAGACGGCGGGTGATGCGTGCGAGCGGTTCATGGAGCGAACTCTGCAAAATGTTCCAGTGAAAGAATTGCAACTAGATGAGTGCTGGTCTTACGTGCTCAAGAAAGAAGGCCCCAAGCACCCAACTGAGGCGAACGATGATTCGATTGGCGACCCGTACATTTACATTGCCCTATCTGGCGAAAGCAAGCTCGTATTGGCGTGGCATCTCGGGAAACGTGACAGGGAGAACACGTTCACTTTCGTCGAAAAGGTTCGCAGTGCGACAGCAGATTGCAAGTTCGACATTTCGACCGATGCATGGCCCGCGTATGTCTCGGCTATTGACCTACAACTCGGAGATCGCGCTAATCACGGCGTTGTCGTTAAGGTCTACGACAAGCCAGAAGAAGGCCGCGAACGTTACAGTCCGGCAGTTTCGTTACTGTCGAAAAATCAGTCGGAAGCCGGAAACCCTGATCTAAGCCGCGCCTGCACATCGCACGTAGAGCGCAAGAACGGCTCATTGCGCCAATGGTGCCGAAGGCTTACAAGGCTCACCTACGCATTCTCCAAGAAGAAAGAGAATCTGCGTGCAGCGCTGGCATTGCATTTCTGGTATTACAATTTCGCGAGAATCCACGGTGCCTTGAGGGTGACACCAGCACAAGAAGCGCAAGTCAGTGACCACATCTGGAGTTTCGAGGAGTTGATGTCCACGCTATGACCCCACTACCACGGTTATGGCGGTTATGGGGCGGCCGCGGTGGTGGTCGCTACGGTCCCACGGTTACATTCAGCGGCCTCGGCGTTTGCAGCATCTGCCGGTAAATCGCGTTCCGTTTTGCGATCTCGCCCACCACGCTGACGTTCACCAGATAGCGACCGTTCGGCAGGCTCTCTCCAAAGGGCAGCGCCATGCCCGTGGTCGCGGTTGCCAACACGAAGTGCTGGTATCCAATTTCCGTCGCCCGTCCGTTTTCTGCGACCGCCTTCACATCGAAAGTCAGCGCAATGTCTTCCGGCGTGGTGTTTGAAACCTCCACACTGCCTTCGATCCGGTTCCCGCTCACATGGGCTGGAATCTTCCACGCAACCCTGATGGCGTCCAGCACTTTAATCACGAATCCCCGCTGTAGGGCCTGCTGCGGTTGGCTGCCATCCCTCACCGCAATCACAAATGAAAATTCTCCCGGCCGCTGGGCCGCTCCTTCCAGCAGCCCATCTTCTGTCAGCCGGATTCCCGGCGGCAGGCTCCCGCTCAGAAGCTTCCACTGCAGCGTGGGTACGTAACTGCCCCGCGCGTGAAACCTGAGATGATAAGGGCCTTGGGGATAGGTGTCGGGCAACTCCGCGGGCTCAATGACGAGTCCGCCATTGCCGCCATCGTCTTTGTCCTGATCGCTTTGCGCGAAACCGTACCCGGTCGCGAGGGTGAGCATCGCGAGCACAACCAGCCAGCATCGAACCATAGGAATGTCTTGCAATCGAAATTAGGGCTTATGCCTTCCCTGCACTCAACCTATCACTTGCTCAACCCAAGAATGTAAAAATGTGTAACAGCTTGCATTTGCGACAACATTTTTCTCCACGAGGTGCTACTTATTTCAAGGAGCTGGGTTTAATGCAGATGAATTCTTGTGCTAACCTCGGAGCTGAGGGTGACGGCTCCAGACTGATGCCTCTCAGGGGGAAGTTATGTCTGCACGCAATGCGTTCGTCCTGCTCCTCGCGCTTTCGTCCATCACACTCTTGATTGCCTGCGGCGGCAGCGGAAGCCAGCCGGCCAACGCTGTAGCGCCGCCCAGCGGTTCATTTGCCAATAGCGATCTCAACGGAACCTACGTCTTTGCCATTTCCGGTACTGACTCCAACGGATACTCGTACGCAATGGCGGGCACCTTTGCCGCCAATGGCGGCGGCAACGCATGCAGCACCAAAGGGCAGATCACGAGCGGCACGCTGGACATTGCCGACATTGACAGCTCGGAGTTCAGCGGCCCGGTCGCCCGCGCCTCGATATCGGGCTCCTACTGCATCGGCGTGGATGGGCGCGGACAGGCCACGGTCACGACCAACATCGGCCAAGGCTTCCCCAGCCTCACTTTCGATTTCGTGCTGCAAAACACCTCGCACGGCTTGATCACCGAATTTGACTCATTTGGCACCAGCAGCGGCACGCTTGACCTCCAGTCCTCATCCAGCGTGACGCCTGAAGCTTATGCGTTTCTTTTTTCCGGCGCCACCTACGGGAGCGACGATACTCCGATCGCCAGCGCCGGCAACTTTACCGTCGCCAGCGGCGGGGGCATCACGGGAACAGCGGACTTCAACGACGGAGCGGCGGCTACCTACACCAATGAGGACCTGGCCGGCAAGGTGGTGGCCTCCTCTTCCGCTCCCTCATCGGAGTTCACCACGGCCACATATGCGGGCCTGGTTTTCGACGTATTTCCCATTGATACAACCCATTTGAAGTTCATCGAGATGGACTCCACTGCCACCCAAACTGGCGACGCGTTTTGGCAGACGACCCCCACCATGCCGACGGGAAATCTGGCCTTCACTCTCGGGGGTGAAATATCTTCGAGCGTATTCGCTGCCGGCGGCTATATGGTAACCGACGGCGCGGGCGATATTACCGCCTCATCGAGCGAAGACTTCAACGAAGATGGCACACTTTCTCCGACCTCGTCGCCCAGCTTTACGGGCAGCTACGCGGCCACCAGCGGAAATGCCGGACGGTACACTTTGACCGGCTTTTCTGGGTTTTCCGGGGGCACGTCGTATGCGGCCTATCCTTCGAGTGGGGGGGTGCTGATGCTCGAAATCGAGTCTCCTCCGGTGGGAATCACTGTGGGCGCGGCCTACGCGCAAACCTCCGGAGCCAGCTTTGCCGCCTCGGAGGGCTACGGGTTAAACCTCTCGGGGGACAACCTGTCGGAAAGCTCGGAGGTTGACGACATTGCCGAATTCACCGCCAAAAGCAGCGGCGAGACCGTGACTGGCATCATCGACGAGAACTCAACCGTCGACGGGCCGGCCACCTATGGCGCAACCCTGAGCGGCACCTATGAGCTTATCGGCACCAGCGGTCGTGGCGAAATCGCAGCCACCGCCGGAGCCAATTCGTCCAATACCACGCTGAACGGCGGATTCGGCCTCGTGTTTTATACCGTCGACGGCACCACCTTCCCCTTCATGGAATACGACACTACGCAAGTTTCGACCGGCGTGTTCGTGGAGCAGAGTCCGTCCACCAGTTCGTCCTCCGTGACCAAGGCACACGCCCTGTACGCGCCGCATTCGCTGTTTCACCCGCGAGCGGCCCGGGAGAAGAAGCAGTAACTCAATTTTCGATTACCAGAAAGAGAAGGCGCGGCTTCGGCCGCGCCGTGTTTTTGCTCTTCGCCGGCGCCGGAAGCGAACCTTGCCCCTCGTGACCTTGGTTACCTTTAAGAATTCCGAACTGCTCCGCACAATGGCATCGAAGATGTTTGCTTAAATTCTTTCGGAGACCACGAGTGCTCTACCGACGTTTTGCGCGCGCATTTCTATTTGTCGTTCTCGCCGCTGCCCTGGCCTCGGCGCGCGATCTCGCCGTGGTGGCCAACAAGGCCAACGACGAAAAAGCGATCACCGTCGCCGACCTGGTCAAGGTTTGCCGGGCGCAGAGCAGCCACTGGCCCGATGGCAAGCCGGTCACCTTTGTAATGCGCCCGCCCTCCGCGCCGGAGATGAAGTTGGTTCTGGACAAGATTTATGAGATGTCGGAGAACGAGGTCAACGGATTGATCGTCAGCTCGAATCGCGGGCGTTTCAGTCATCCCGCCATTGTGATCGCGAATTCCGATGAAGATCTGGTGAATAAGGTCGCTTCGCTGCCGGGTGCGGTGGGCGTGGTCGATGTGTATTCGATTAACAGCAGCGTGTTCGTGCTCAAAATCGGCGGAAAACTACCGCTTGAACCAGGCTACCTGCTGCATGGAAATTAGATTCAGGGACGAGCGGTCGCAGTTTAGGGGTTAGGCGTCACCGCCAGCCAGCGCTTTTCCGGACGGCCGGCCCCTGACCCCCGACTTTATGGCATCTCCCGGCGAGAAACTCGCGAACCATAAGCCGTCCACTCCGGGGCGGCGCACGCGGCGCTATCCGCGCTTTGCGCTCGATTCGCGCATCAGCGTTCGTATGTTTCAGAACGGCGAGTTCTCTGACTGCTGGGGACACTCCACCGAACTTGGTCAGGATGGTATCGGAGCTACGCTCACCGGCAAGCTGGAAACCGGAGAGATCGTTTCGCTGGAGATTCCCCTGCCCCTCAGTCCTTATCCCCTTAAAGTGCGTGCCATCGTGCGCTACACCGACGGCCTGCGTTACGGCTTCGAATTTCTGACTCTCACGGTCGGACAGCGCGACACCATCCGCCGCGTCTGCGAAATGCTGGCCAACAAAGGATAGCGAAAGCGCGGGCGGTCGGGCGATGAGTTTTCCACTTGGCCAATTCCTCAATCATGCACTTCCTTCAATTACCTCAGTAACTTTCGAGTCACCGCCATGCGTTCTACCATGCTTTTGGTTGAGCCGATGAGGGGGAGCTTCGGAATGGGGGAACGTGTCACCCGCCCGCAGAAGTCGCGGGAACTCGCACGGGCGAAGGTTTTACGCAAGGCGCTGCAGCATGGTGCTCCGCCCGCCTTCGTTCCTCCGGAAGCCCCTAATCCTCTGGCCCAGCCTTCGCCGCTGGAATGGCGCTGCCCAGAGCCGGGTTCCCAGACTCACGAACAGAATTTAGATACGCGCCGTCGCTATCTCGAGCAGATTTTCCAGAACTCTCCTGACCCGATCATCGTGGTCGACACAAGTTTTCGCGGGCAATGTGTCAATCCGGAGTTCGAGCGCTTCTTCGGATTCACTGTCGCCGACACGCTGAACAAATCGATTGACGACCTGCTTTTCCCCTCCGGTCGCACCGCCGAAGCGCAATGGATTGCTCAATGCCTCGAGCGCGGGGAAAAGCTGACCCTCGAAACCCAGCGACGGCGTAAAGACGGCAGCCTGATTGACGTTTCCGTTTCTTCGGCCCCTCTCATCATCGACGGCCGTCCCGCCGCCTTCTACGCCGTTTATCGCGACATTTCCGAGCGCAAACGCGCCGAAGCCCTCAGCTCCGCTCTGTATCGCATTGCCGAAAAGGCCAGCGCCACGCAGGATCTGCAGCAGTTCTTCGCCGCCGTGCACGGCATCGTTGACCATCTGAGCTTTGCCCGTAACTTCTCGATCGCCATCCACGATACGGAGTCCGACTTGCTCACTTTTCCCTATTTCGTGGACGAACAGGCATCCGCGCCTGCTGCCCAAAAACTGGGGCGCGGGCTCATCGAATATGTTCTTCGCACCGGCGAACCTCTGCTTTGCACGCCCCAGCTTGAACAGCAGCTGCAACGGCGCGGCGAGGTGGAAAGCAACGGTTCAACTCCCCTGCAATGGCTGGGTATTCCCCTAAAAGTGAACCAACACATCTTTGGCGCCTTGGTTTTAAAAAACTACTCGCCCAACCGGCGATTCGGCGAGCGCGATAAAGATGTTCTCACGCTGGTTGCGCAACAGCTGGCCGCCGTGATTAACCGCAAGCGCAACGAGCAGGCGCTGCGCCGCTCCGAAGTTTCTTATCGCTCCCTGATCCAGACCGCCGTCTACGGCATTTACCGTTCCTCGCTGGACGGCCGCTTCCTCGATGTTAATCCCGCCTTAATCGGAATGCTCGGCTACAGCTCCGCGCTCGAGGTTCTGTCGCTCGACCCGCAAAGAGAAGTTTTCGCCGATCCTGCCGAGTACGCTCGCCTGATCGACGAATTTCGCCGCACCGGACGCATGGATGGGGTGGAAGTGCGCTGGAAGCGCAAAGATGGAGGCCTGATTACAGCCCGCATCAGCGGCCGTGCCGTCGCCGCCGGCGACGAGCCCGCCAACGTCATCGAGGCCATCGCCGAAGACATCACCGAGCGGCGGGTGCTGGAAGATCAATTCCGCCAGGCGCAGAAAATGGAAGCCGTGGGCCGACTCGCCGGCGGCATTGCGCACGATTTCAATAATCTTCTCATGGTGATCGGCGGCTACACCGAGGTCTTGCTGAACGAGCTCGCCCCCGACCATCTGCAAGCCAAAGCCGAAGCCATTCAGCAAGCGGCAGATCGCGCCACCACGCTCACCCGCCAGCTCCTGGCCTTCAGCCGCAGACAGCTTCTCGAACTCAAGGTCATCGACGTGAATGCCATTGTGACCGACATGGAGCGCCTGTTGCGGCCACTCATCGGCGAGGACATCGAGCTCAGCACTCAGCTGGCTCCGGCTATTGGCTGCACCCGTGCCGATGCCGGGCAGCTCGAGCAGGTCATCATGAATTTGGTGGTCAACTCGAAAGATGCGCTTCCCAAAGGCGGCAGAATCTGCATTCGCACCGCCGCCGTCACCCACGACGGCTCCGACCGGCACGAGCACTCGTTCATCAAAAGCGGCCCCTATGTGATGATCTCCGTGGGCGACAACGGCCAGGGCATGGACCGGGAAACCCAGGCCCACATTTTCGAGCCCTTCTTTACCACCAAGGAAAAAGGAAAAGGCACCGGCCTGGGGCTCTCGACCGTCTACGGCATCATCAAGCAGATTGGTGGATATATTTTCGTGCAGAGCGAGCCCGGCCACGGCACGGTCTTCACCATTTATCTGCCTCGTGTCGATGAACCCTGCGACGCTCTGGGATCAACTTCCGTCTCTGCGACCACGGCCGGCGGCTCGGAAACCATTCTTCTCGTCGAAGACGAAGAGTCGGTTCGCCAGCTGGTGCGGGAAACCCTGGTAGCTCGCGGCTATCGCGTGTTGGAAGCGGCCAATGGCCAGGCTGCTCTGGCCGTGGCCAATAACCATGACGACAATCTCCATCTGGTCATCACCGATGTAGTCATGCCCGGCCTCAGCGGCCATGAACTCGCCCAACAACTGCTCTCCGCACGACCCGAAATGAAGGTGCTTTATCTCTCCGGCTACGCACAGGATGCCTTTGCCGCTTCCGAAGCCCACAAAGCATTTCTGCAAAAACCCTTCACGCTGCAAAGCCTGGCTCGCAAAGTCCGCGAGGTGCTTGGCCCGGCGGCTTCGAAGGCAAGTGCGCAGTCCTGCTAAGCCTGCTTAATTAACAATTGTTTGGCATTCGTTGAGCGGGAAAGGCTGTGCACTTAAGATGAGGCGACCTGCAAGCGGCCTGGTGCCCCTGATCGGCCAAAGCAATCGACAAACCGATTCTTCAGTCTGCAAACTTGTGTTTTCAGTGATTTATGTGACCTAATTATCGGTCAGTGGTTCCGACTACGGCTTCTCCAACGTCGCGTCGATGGTAATGCTTCCACCATTAGTGACGGTCATGGTCCGTGGCCACGGTCTCACCCTTCCTTCTCGACCGAGATTAAGTGCTCCCCCGGTGACAACTGAATTGTCGAAGGGGTACTACCCATAAATTTTCCATCAACGTTTATGTCAGCCCCTTGAGGCGTGGACTTGACTGTCACATTCGCAGGCTGCATCGGAACGCTGGACTCGGCCTGAGGTTCCGCCGGCGGGTCGGCGGGTGCAGGCGCCTGCCGCTGTGATGGAAGCAGTCGAGGTATCTGCGAGGGCGACTTGCTTGTCATCGCATGGCTTCAATTTGAGCAAGGCGGCTTTAGCCCGGTCTTCTCCGTCTGGAATTAACCGTCCTCCGCCCCGCCAGTTTCCAGTCAGAATAACCATCTCTAGCAGCTCAGAAAATAACCGGCTTTAGCCCCGGCACCAACCCCCTGAAGTCACCCGTTTCGCTTTCCCGATCCATCCGCACGGCGTTCCTCCGGGGCTAAGAAATCAGTTCCCCGCCGGTGTAAAATCTTCCCGCAACCGGAGCCTCGATTTGCATCACTAATTAAAGACAAACGGTCTGAATCCCTATTCCCGATCCGTCATCGGTACAATAACAATCTGGAGGAAAAATCATGGCTCACGAACTACCCCCTCTGCCTTACGATTATGCGGGCCTCGAGCCCGTCATCGACAAGCAGACGATGACTCTGCACCACGACATGCACCACGGTGCGTACGTAAAAAATCTCAATGCCGCAATCGAGAAGCATCCCGAACTTGGCCGGAAAACCGCCGAAGAACTCATCCGCGATCTCAATGCCATCCCCGAAGACGTTCGTGCCGCGGTCCGCAATAACGGCGGCGGCCACGTCAACCACTCCATGTTCTGGAAGATCATGAAACCCAAAGGCGGAGGCGACCCCAACGGCCCCATCGCCCAGGCAATCAACCAAGCTTTCGGCAATTTCAAAGATTTCCAGGCCAAATTCAACGACGCGGGCGCGAAGCAATTCGGCTCGGGATGGGTCTGGCTCGCAGGCAAGCCAGGGGGTGAAATTCACCTGATGTCCACTCCGAATCAGGACAATCCAATTTCGCAGGGACACTTCCCCATCTTCGGCAACGACGTTTGGGAGCACGCCTACTACCTGAAATACAACAACCGCCGTCCGGAGTACTTGGCCGCGTGGTGGAAGGTCGTCAACTGGGACGAGATCAACACCCGCTTCGAAGCTTTTAAGGCCGGCAAATCTGTGGAAGATCTCGCCATGGCGCACCGCTAGACCCGGCAGGCCCCAAAAAAGGGCGGGCCATGATCGCCCGCCCACTTTCTTTTTAATCTTCTAGGCAGCGGTTGTTTCTACGAACTCTTCCGGATCAGTCTCGAATTCCTTCTTGCAATCTTCCGAGCAGAAACTGTATTTCTTCCCGGCAAACTGGGCATGAAATTCGCTCCGACTCTCATCAATTCTCATTCCACATACTGGATCAACCGTCATGAATGCCTCCTGCACAGAATTTTCCGCCCTGGGTTTTCTATGGCTGCAATGATGCTTCCTTTTTCCGCCCTGTTTCCAAATATCTGATCCGGCTCCATTTCGCTCTCGGAGAATTTTTCGCACAGCCAAAACCGTAGGAAATTTTTCCCCAGCCGATGAATCTTCTACGTTCGGCCTACCCATCAAAAGCCGCTTGCAAGCGGCTTTCTGGCTTGCCCGTAGTTTCTCGTCCTGTGCAGCCTTTTGACATATTTCTCTCCATCTCGTGGTAAAGTCTGCTCGCGGATGACATTTCTTCGCTTCGCCCACCCTGCCAGCGGTTCCCAAGTGCTGGTTCGGTGGTTTCGTTCGGCAACCCCAACGCTGTTCCCTAGCGCGCGCTTGGCTCAGAAAAACAAACATCGGAATCCCAGCCCCAGGAGGACGCAGTGAAAAAACTCTCCCTATTGCTCCTTGCGGTGTTCGCCGTAGCCACTCTGGCATTGGTAGCCTCGCTGAACTGCCAGGAAACCCGCGAATTTAAGAATCACATCCGCCTGGTCGATCGCAACCAGCTCACTCATCCCCTTGCCGCGCCCGCCGGCGAGAACCCTGCGACCTTCGCCTGCATTTACGGTCTGGTTTCCGATATCGTGCCCGGCTGCCCGATTGCTGGGACCACCGCCGTTCCCACCGGCGGCAGCGGCGTGATCGTGATCGTCGACGCCTATGACTTCCCCACGGCCGCAGCCGATCTTGCCACTTTCTCGGCGCAATTCGGACTACCCCCGGCGAAGTTCCACAAGCTTTATGCCGGGGGCAAGAAACCGGCCAGTGGATGCACCGGGGTTGCGGGCCTCGAGAATTGGGGCCTGGAGGAAAGCCTCGATATCGAATACGCCCACGCCATGGCTCCGGACGCAACCATCGTCCTCATGGAAGCCTCTTCGCCGAGCGACAGCGCTCTGTACGGAGCTGTCCAAAAAGCCAACGAGCTGATCGCTTCCTACCATTTGAAGGGACAAGTCTCCATGAGCTGGGGCAGCTCCGAGACTTCGAGCGAGCTCGGTGACGACTCGTTCTTCACCCAAGCTGGCCTGGTCTACTTCGCTTCCAGCGGCGATTCCCCGGGAACCGAATATCCCAGCACTTCGCCCAATGTCGTGGCCGTAGGAGGCACGGTCGTCAACCGCAACTCCAGCGGCGACTACACCGGCCAGAGCGCGTGGTCTGATGGCGGAGGCGGAGACAGTCCGTTTGAGCCAATTCCTTCGTTCCAGCAGGCGATCTCCGGCATCGTGGGAGCGAGCCGCGGCGTGCCCGATGTTTCTTTGATCGCGGGAACGCCAACGGCCATCTATAACTCCGGCGGCAGTTTCTGCGGCTCCGGTTGGGAAGAAGTGGAAGGCACCAGCATTGCAGCGCCCTCCACGGCCGGCATTATCAACCGTGCCGGCTCGTTTAACCCATCGAGCAAGGCGCAGAACACCGAGATGTATAGCGAACTCGGAGACAGCGCAGTCTTCACGGACATCACGTCGGGAAGCTGCGGCACACACAGGGCCAGGAACGGCTGGGACTTCTGCACCGGCCTCGGCGTTCCCAACCGATATTCAGGCAAATAAGCTGCGGTCTTGCTCGGCTTTTGTTGGGGCTGGAATCTCCGGCCCGGTTTTATTCGTTGCTACTCTGGCCTCAGGACCTCGCCCTTATTCTATTTTATTGATAAATAAATACTTATTCACGCACTCGCCAGATTGCCCCAGTTCTGGGAAAATAGAAGTCTCGCCCCGGGAGCGCGCAGTCCCCGCCCGTAAGTCCGGCCATTGTGGTCTATGCCATCTATGGATCTTGAAACCGCAATCTCGGCGCCCGCCATCGGCAAAGTTCCGGCCGAGGCCTTGTCCGCTCTGGTTGCCGCCAAGCCCGCCGATGCACCGCTGTGCGGCTCGGTGCTGGTGCTGATCCAGTT
>JASHRB010000613.1 GCA_030037575.1 Candidatus Sulfotelmatobacter sp.
GCGTGAAAGATCGGTTCGGCAACTTCTGGTATATCGCCACCCACCGGGGCGAGAACTATGTTCCGAAGGGCATGCATAATGTGAATGTGTACATGCATCCCTTGCGTGCTGAACCGGTCATCGGCTTCTTAAAGCGCGCTTTTGGAGCGCAGGAGATCGCCAAATACGCTTCGGCCGACGGCGTAATTCAACATGCGGAGATGCGTGTGGGCGACTCCATTGTGGAAATGGGTGAGGCGCACGGGCCTTATCAGCCGATGCCTTCGATGTTTTACCTCTATGTGCCCGATTGCGACATGGTGTATCGCCAGGCGCTGGCCGCGGGAGCAAAACCACTGCACCAGCTGAGCGACCAGCCCTACGGCGATCGCAACGGCGCAGTGACGGATCCCTTCGGCAACGTGTGGTATGTGGCCACGCACATCAAAGACGTAGCCCACTAAACTCGCAACGAACCCGGGCGAGGGAGCATCGACTAACGCGGACCTATAATCTCTGCGATGGAAAATGCTCCCTCATCCTCGGGCGCAGTTCGCCTCGACCGGCAGAATCCTTATCTCCGTCTGCTCTGCATTAACATTTTCGTTCGTGATCAGGAGCGCAGCCTGCGTTTCTATGTTGACCAGCTGGGATTCGGCCTGGTGATCGATGAGAACTACGAATCGGCCGGCCGCTGGCTCGCGGTCGCGCCGCCCGATGGCAACGCCGTTCTTGCGCTCATCACTCCCAAGCGAAAATCGGAAGACTACAGACTGATCGGCCGTTCCAAGCACGCTGTGCTGGTCACCGAAGATGTGGTTGCCAAGTTCGACGAGTGGAGCAAGCGCGGCGTTCGCTTCCATCATCCGCCCCAAACCACGCTCTGGGGCGGCGTTTTCACCCGCTTCGACGATCTTGATGGAAATTCATTTACGCTCGTGGGCCGCGACGATTTCGTTCGCGAAATCGAAGCCCAACGCCGTGCTGCCGCGGAGAAACTTGAAGCCGAACGCCGCGCCGCGCAAGAACTGGATATTGCCAAGCGGGTGCAAGCCCGGCTCTTTCCGCAAACGCTGCCCCCGCTCAAAACACTCGACTATGCGGGCCTCTGCGTTCAGGCGCATCAGGTCGGCGGAGACTATTACGACTTTCTGAATCTCGGCCAGTCGCGCCTCGGGTTGGTCATCGGAGACACTTCGGGCAAAGGCATCGGCGCGGCGCTGCTGATGGCCAACCTGCAGGCCAATCTGCGTAGCCAGAGTGCGATCGCTTTGCAGCAGCCGCAACGATTTCTGCAATCGGTGAATCAGCTCTTCTACCAGAACACTTCCGAAAGCGCCTATGCCACGCTGTTTTTCGGCGAGTACGACGACCACAGGCGATGCTTGCGCTATGCCAACTGCGGACACTATGCGCCGGTGTTGCTGCGCCGCGACGGCACGCTCGATCGCCTCGATTCCACCGGCACCGTGCTCGGACTCTTCGAGCGATGGGAGTGCTCGCTCGCCGAGCAGAAGCTCTCGGCCGGAGACACTCTGGTTCTCTACACCGACGGAATTAGCGAAGCGCTCGACGACGCCGGCGAAGAATTCGGGGAGCAACGCCTTGTCGAATTATTGCGTCAAAACCACGACCAGGCGGCGCGAGCAATGCTCAGCGGGATTTTGGAGGAGGTCCAGCGATTCAGCGCGCACAAGCAGCATGACGACATCACGTTGATTGTGGCGAAATGCCGCGACTAACGACGCCTGGGATTGACGCGTTGGTGCATACCGACGGCAACATCCTCCCTCTCCTCCCCTGGGCTCGGGAAAAGGGGCTCAACCGGTTTCGGGGGCGACGCTGTTCACAACAGCGTCGTCACGTTGATGGCCGCCGCTGTCGACCTGCGTCACTCCACAATCTGATAGTCCCTCGGAATCTTGAGGAGTGCAGCGTAAGCCTCGCTGCGATCAAGCCCGCGAATTTTTCTGATCTTTTCATCGCTGTCCGTGCTTTTGTACTTGTCGAGGACGATGATCTTCAGATCGGGCGAAACCCACTTCTCCGGACCAAGAGGAAATACAAGAAGCTACACCGTCATATGGGCAGAGCCACATGCTGGATTGCCCGCACGCCCGGCAAAATGCGGAGGATCAAGGCGGGTACAAGCGACTCTACCTAATCGGAAAAGTCGAGATTTGGCGGCTGAGATTGCGGATTGCGATGTTTGCCCCCCCTTGCTCTTGCCACAATCTTTCTAGGATTTCTCAGGTAATCGAAGATCAACCATTTTTTAACCGACTCCCAACGCTGGTCTGCTGGTCTGCGCGCACTTCGCACGGGCACCGACCGTGGTGTTAGACTGGAAACTCTAAAAATCCCATTTTAGACAAGGAGGGCAGAGGTATGTCGAAAAGAGGCGTGCTCGTCAACACGATGCTTGGCGTGGTGTTGTTGGGCACTTGTGTGACGCTGGCTCAAGAGCCGGTGCAGAACATTGACCCACACAGGCATCCCAACTTGGCAGCAGCGCAGCATCTTATTGCTCAGGCTAACGACGCCATCAGAACCGCTCAGAAAGACAACCGATACGATCTGCACGGACATGCGCAGAAGGCGCGGGATCTTTTGGCCCGTGCAGCCGGCGAGTTGAAGAGCGCAGCTGAGGACGCCAACCGCTGATCATCAAAAACGGGGCTCCGCAGTTCTTAAGAAGATCTGGAGCAAGCGCCGCCCAGGTTATTCCACGCTTATGGCGGGTCTGCTCAAACATGGCCGCACGCGGATTGCCGGCGTCACGCCCGGCTCCCCCCGGGCGCTCTGCCTGCGTGCGGTCATTTTTTGATGTGCTCGATGATTGTCCGTTGGCTCGGTGCGTAGCCGCGTAAGGGTTGCAATCCGATGCCGTTTACACCGTCGAAAATCCTCAAACCCCCAATCCAACGATACGCGGCCAGCTTCGGCTGCCCTTTTCGTTTCCGCGTCTCGAAATTTGCGCTTTGAACAAATAATCATTCTTCTTGATGAAGTCTTTACGTCTGTTTGCATGAGTCCGGGTTGTTAGTAGACATCCGGGATTTTTGCTTACGCAAGACCCTGAAAGGAGTCTACAACATGCAGGACTGGCAGTTTGCTTATCGCACTGCAATGATGGAAACAGACCGGCAAAAGTTAATCCCCAAAATTGATTCTGCTTTGGCCTTATTGCGGGACCGGTTGTCGCAATTAAGAGCTTCACCGCAACATTCTCAAGAAAGAGGGCGCATTTCCGACGCGCTGCGGACCTTAGATGTGCTGCGCGACATCGAAACCCGGCCAGCAAGAGCGAGAGGAGCTTGATCGAGTCTTGAAGGCTGTTGTTACAGCGAAGTAATCCGACGCTTCGACACGCAAAAGCCCTGAGCTTCGCGGCTGGGGCTTTTTACTTTTCCGGCGCGGCCGCTGGCATTTTGAGCGTAATACAATTTTTTCAACAACTACCGTCGGATCAGTGTTTCAACGGATGGCAAAAGCTGGTTCCAGCGACTACAGCCTCCGAAACTCCACACACAGCGAAGCCTTAGATCGAAGGCGGCGCGCACGACCTCCTCGGGGGCACTGGGGGGGTTACTGCAATTCCGATGCTCTGTGATGGCGCATCGCGCGCAGGGGCAAGCCAGTATGGTGGGTGCGTCACGATTGCCGAGCGGCGGTTACCCACATTGATTACCTTCTCAGAATCCAGTCCGATGATCAC
>JASHRB010000614.1 GCA_030037575.1 Candidatus Sulfotelmatobacter sp.
AAAGAGCCATTCGGCAAAAATTGCCAGCGAAAAAAGCTGCCGGAAGCTTCTTCCCAGCAAAAGAAGAATGGCCGACAGCACGGCTTGCAACAGCAGCGCCGCCGATGGCGTGTGAAAGCGCGGATGCACCGCCGCCAGCGCCGGGAAGAAGTATCCATCCCGCGCCACCGCATATGGAATGCGGCCGCCGCTCATCACGGTGCCGTTCAGTGTTACCAGCAGCGAAACCGCCATGCCGATTGCGACAATGTTTGCCCCCATGCTTCCCATGACTGCGGCCACCGCGTCCGAAGCCGGCCGCGGCGTTGCGGCGATCGCCCTCGCGGGCAAAATGTATTGCACTGCAGCATTCATCAAAATGTACAAAAGTCCGACCGTGGCCACGCCTGCGATGAGCGCAATGGGAATGTTGCGGCCGGGCTGGCGCACTTCGCCTCCGACCATATTCAAATCGTTCCATCCGTCATACGCCCACAGCGCCGCCACCAGCGCAGCCATAAAGCCCGCAACTCCGCCCTTCGCGTCCGTAAATGTTCCAGCAAAATTGCTCCAGCCGTGCGCGCTCACGCTGCCTGCCGCGCCGAAACAGATCGCCACGATTGCCAGGATGATGGCAACTTTCAGCAGTGTAAGAATCAGCTGAAATTCGCCCGCCTTCTTTACGCCAAGGTAGTTGAGAAAGGAAATCACAAGAGCCGCGCCAATGGCCACGAGCTGGCCCCAGGTGATGGCAAACGGAACCGAAAGCGCATTGGTTGGGAAAAAAGAGAAGGCGGGAAACGTCCCGAGAATGCGAACCAAACCCGTGGCGATGGTCGCAATCGATGCAGGCTTCGCGATCACAAACCAGGTCCAGGCATAAAGAAAGCCAGCCATCGGCCCATAGGCGTCGCGAACGTAAACATATTCGCCCCCGGCCTGCGGCTTCATCGCGCCCAGCTCCGCGTAGGTGAGCGCCCCGAAGAACGACAGCACGCCTCCCACCAGCCACGCCAAGTAAACCAGTTTGGCTGAGCCCACCGCCTGCATCATCTCGGTCGGAACCAGAAATATTCCGCTGCCGATGATGGTGCCCACAACCACCGCCGATGCGTGGCTTACGCCAAGATCGCGGGAAAGCTCGGAGGGCCTTGCGGTTCGTTGGATTGCCTCAGGCATGATTGGAGTGAGCCAGTATACGCGACCAGAAGGCTCGATCGCCCGCTATGCGGCGCTGCTCAGACTAGCCACATATCCCGCAGCAAACGTCACTACACTCCCAACCATCACCCACCACGTCCACGGAACCCGTGCCCACAAACACAAATACAATTCGACCCCGAAACCGCACAGCATACCCACGATCGCGCCGCGCTGATTTGCTTTCCTCGTCAGCACGCCCAACAGGAAAACTCCCAGCAATCCGCCATAAGCGATCGAGGCAATTTGTAGCCCGGCTTCTACCACGCGGCCAATTTTATGCAACGCGAGCACCGCCAGCGCAAACAGGACCAGCGCCCATACAAAAGTCGAAAAGCGCGAGAGCCGCATTCGCGTTCGCTCCTGGGCCTGTGGACGGAACGCCAAATAGAAATCCATGACCGAACTCGACGAGAGAGCATTCAACGCCGCGCTCAAGTTCGACATGGCCGCCGCGAGAATCGCCGCGATCAGCAACCCCGAGATTCCATGCGGCATGCGGTTCACGATAAAGATCGGATAAATTCGGTCTGGTGTCCCGAAATTGGCTGAGGGCGCGCCGTAATAGGCCCAAAGCATCACCCCCACGGTCAGAAACAATGCAAACTGAATTAGCACGGCGACGCCGCTCGCCATCAGGGCAGTTGCCGACTGCCTCTGGTTCCGCGCCGCGAGAAGCCGCTGAACAATAAGCTGGTCGGTCCCGTGGCTGGCGATGGTGAAGAATGTTCCGCCGATTAAGCCTGCCCAGAAGCTGTAGGGAATCCCAAGATTCGCGGCGAAATTGAATACCTGCAGTTTCCCGGCGCTGGCGGCGGCCTGGTGAATTGCCGGCCATCCTCCCGGCACGAGTTGCAGAATCGTGTAGAGGCCCACGATCGTGCCGCCGACATAAATCACGGTTTGCACCACATCGGTCCAGATCACCGCCGCCAGGCCGCCTTCAAAGGTATAGATCAACGTCAATATCGTGATGATCGCAATCGATGCCACCGCGCCCGTTCCCAGCGCGATCGAAACGACAATCGCTACCGCGTAAACGCGCACTCCCTCTGCAGCCCCGCGGCTCAGCAGGAAGACTCCGGCGGTGAGCGAGCGCAATTGTCGCCCGAACCTTCGTTCGATCAGTTCGTAAGCCGTGTACAAATCTCCGCGAAAATAATGCGGCAGCAGGACGAAGCTGATGACAACCCGTCCCACCACATACCCCATGACAACCTGCAGGAAGGTCAGATTCGTGTCATAGGCAAGTCCCGGAATGCTGATGATGGTCAGGGTGCTGGTTTCGGCGGCGACGATGGAGAGGGTAATCGCCCACCAAGGAATCTCACGTCCCGCAAGGAAGTAGTCGCGCAGCGAGCGCTGGTGTTTGCGAAAGCGGAGCCCGAAGAGGGTAATGCCGATCAGATACAGCGCGACAATCGCGAGATCGACTTTGTTCAGGCCCATGCGCGAATCGCTTTTATTATCGCGCGGCGAGTCGCGAATGCGAGTGAGTCTTTAGGAACCGGCGTCGTGCGAAAGGCGAAGCGGCAAAAAACTTGCTACCAAACTCCCCTCATAAAGCTGGGAACTAGCAACCGAGAACGGAGAACTGATAGAACTAACGCGTGGCTTATTACTTGGGCATCGATGGCGGCGGCACGAAAACGACCTGCGCAATCGGAGATGAAACTTCGCTTCTCGCCACGGCTGTCACCGGAGGCAGCAATATCACTCGTGTGGGCGAAGTGCGCGCCCGCGAGTCTCTGCACCAGGCCGTGCGTCATGCCAGCACCGTCGCAGGAATCGGCGCTTCACAGTTGCAACGCGCATGCGCGGGTGTTGCCGGTGCAGGGCGCAAAGAAGTTGCCGAAGTGATTCACAAGCTGCTTGCCGAGGTCATTCCAGGTGAAATTCAAGTGATGGACGACATGCCCATTGCGTTGGAAGCGGCGTTCGGCCAAGGTCCGGGCGTCATTGTGATCGCCGGAACCGGTTCGTTTGCTTATGGCCGCAACTCGGCGGGAACGACGGCGCGCGCCGGGGGCTGGGGTTTTGCGATCTCCGACGAAGGTTCAGCTCACTGGATTGGACGTTCCACCGTTCGCGAGATTCTGCGCACGAGAGACAAGACCGGGATAACTCCACCATTACTCGACAAGCTGACGCAGGCTTGCGGGGTGAGTTCTTTCAACGAATTTATCCGCTCGGCCAACTCCCGCATGGACTTTGCCGCGTTCTTCCCGGCCATTTTGGCATCAGCTGATGACGGCGATCTCTGCGCCCGAAAAGCCCTCGGCGAGGCGGGCGCGGAACTTGCCCGCCTCGCCGCTACGGTGATCGCAAGATTGTTCGACAAGCACTCATCCTCTTCCATCCCGCTGGCCACGCTGGGAGGCGTCTTTTGTCATGCCTCTGTCGTGCGCGAAGTTTTCCATCGTGAAATTCGCAAGCTTCATTCGTCGGTCGACTTCCATAGGGAAATGATCGAGCCGGTGCTCGGCGCGCTGCAGATGGCGCGCCGGGGCACAAAATAAGGGAACACGCACGCCGGATTTGCTTCGCCATGACTCTTCGCGATTCCAGTGCAGCGCCTGAGGCAGTCGATCTTGCGCGGCACATCCGCGCATACGATCAAGCGCATTCCGAAACCATTGCAGATGCTGCCCTTACCGAAGACGTTGCCTTGGCCCTGCTCAATGGCCGCGACCTGCCGGCCAGTTCCGTCGAGGAAATCGGCAAGAACGAATCTGTTTTGAAGTCGCGCAAAGTGTGCGTCGCGCTGGCTGCTCATCCACGTGCTCCGCGCCGCCTGTCGGTGCGTCTGATCCGGCAGTTCTACCCCTTCGACCTGATGCGGTTCGCTCTGAGCCCAGCGGTTGCGCCGGACCTGAAACGGATCGCCGATGACCTGCTGATTGCGCGCCTTGCTTCGATTTCTCTGGGCGAGCGTTTTTCACTGGCTCGCCGCGCGTCGGGCGCCGTTGCGGCCGCCTTGCTGCTCGACAAAGAATGCCGCATTTTTCGCTCCGCGCTCGAGAACAGCCGGCTCACCGAGATGGCGGTCGTCAAGGCGCTGGCTCATGCCGGGGCAGCACTTGTTGAAGTGGTCTGCCGTCATCCGAAATGGTCGGTGCGTAGGGAAATCCGCGTCGCCTTGCTGCGCAACCAGCACACGCCGCTCGCACGCGCGGTGGAATTCGCCCGCTCTTTGCCTCCACCGCTGCTGCGCGATGTGCTGCACAGTTCACGACTGCCCGAGAAAATGAAACGCTATGTTGGAGAGGAGTTGAAGAACAGGAAATGACGAAGTGATGCCGGGAACGCCCTCAGCGTCCACCGCCGACTTGCAAAATCGCACCGGTGACATACGATGCCGCCGGCGAAAGCAGCCACAGGACCGCCTCGGCTACTTCCCGGGGCGTGCCTGCGCGTTGCATTGGAATGCTCGGCATTAATCGATTGATCCGATCCGGGTCACCGTTGGCTGCATGCAGCCCGGTTTCAATCAACCCGGGAGCGACGGCGTTTACTCGAATTCCTTCGATCGCAACCTCGCGTGCCAAACCCACTGTGAAGGAATCGATCGCTCTCTTCGACGCGGCATAATGAACCCATTCTCCCGCCGATCCCACTTCCGCCGCGCGGGAAGAGATATTCACGATCGCTCCGCCCTGGGCGCCACGCTTCGTCGACATACGACGCGCAGCCTCGCGCGCGCAAAGAAACGCCCCCGTCACATTCACGGCCATCACGCGCTGGATCGCTTCCGCAGTCACGTCCTCTAGGCGCGCAAATCCGCCGGTAATCGCGGCGTTGTTGACCAGGACTCTAATGGGCCCCTGTTCGTGTTCCGCCGTCTCAAACAACCGGATCACGTCTTTTTTCGCTGGCCACATCGGCCTGAATGGCAACCACGCGCCCGCCGGAAGAAACAATTTTGTGAACCACTGCCAACGCCTCAGCCTCGCCGCGAACTTTGCCGCTAGTTTGGCGATCGCAGCTCCGATTCCGCGGCTCCCGCCGGTTACGATTAACGTTCCCAAATCGGCTTGGCCGGCGCTGGAATCCATGATCTCAACACTTTAGCAAAATCGACCACCAAAACCCCCGCGCCGCTGCTTCCTGGAGATCGTTCCGAAGCCCCGCGTCTGCGGCGGCGGAAGCCGGAATTCCGCCTACGCTCGTAATTCTTTGCCGGGGAAAGCGAGCAACAGCATCCGCGGTTCCGATAATCCTTGGTAATCTGTCGCTCGCCGCGCGTGAACAATAAAATCGCACCATCACCTTGGAATCGAAACCATGCTCGACTTCCTGCGCTCCCTTTTCGACGCGCCATTTTTTGACCGGCCCTGGCAGTCGGTTTCGCGCCCGGTGCAACTCGCGTGGCTGATCTTTTATGCGGGATTTCTCGGCTATGCATTTTCTATGCACGGCCACATGCTGTTCATCGATCTCGGGAATCTGGTCGTCCACGAAGGGGGGCACAATCTCTTCGGATGGTTTGGCCCCACTCTCGGCCTCTGGGGAGGCACTCTGCTCCAATGGCTTGTGCCATTTCTTCTTGCGGTTTATTTCTTCACCGAGCGCCAGACCACGGGCTTTGTCTTCTGCATCTTCTTCTTTTTCGAAAACTGGCTTTACACCGCCGAATATATGGCCGACGCGCGAGCGCAGGTTCTGCCGCTGGTTACCACCGGCGAACCGGAGTTTGCCGAGCACGATTTCTATCGAATTTTCTCGAGTCTTGGCGTTCTCAACTACGACACGACCATCGCCGCCGTCGTTCGCACACTAGGGTGGTGCGGGATGATTGGGGTGGCGATTTGGTTAGCTCTCCGGCCAGTCGGTAAAGCGCAGCAGTCAAAAGAAGACACAGCCTTGGAAGCCCGCTTCATCGACTGCTTGCGAAAGTAACGGCTGATCGCTTCTGCCTGCACACCCGCGCCCCGCGGGGAGCAAGGTCGCAGTGATGGGTGTTAAGGGCATGTAACAAAATAAGTAAACCATCTGTAGGGATCGGAAGTATATGCTGTCCCTGTAATGGTGGACGAGAGTACGATCGGTCGTCGCTTTCGGTTGATCGCCGGACATCTGGATGAGCGGATGCGGAGATTAGTCGCTGCGGCGGAAGCCGCAGCTTTGGGATTTGGCGGCACGTCGGTGGTTTCTCGGGCTACCGGGGTATCGCGGCGAGCGATTCGAATCGGCATCCAAGAGCTCCGGCAAAAGGTGCGAACGGCAGGACCGCAGAGTCGGATACGGCGACCGGGGGGAGGGCGAAAGAAGACCGTAGTTCAGGATGCGACGCTGCTGCGCGATTTGGAGGCGCTTATCGAGCCGGTGACACGTGGAGATCCGGAGTCACCCTTGCGCTGGACAGCCAAGAGCCTGCGCCGACTGGCGTCCGAGTTGCAGCGTGAGGGTCACCGCACCAGTCATCGCATGGTGGCCGCGATGCTACACGAGTTGGGCTACAGTCTGCAGGCCAATGCGAAAACCATTGAAGGCGCCAGTCATGCGGACCGCAATGCGCAGTTCGAGTACATCAATGAACGAGTGAAACGGTTACTGGCGCAGGGCGAGCCGGTGATTTCTGTAGATACAAAGAAGAAGGAGTTA
>JASHRB010000615.1 GCA_030037575.1 Candidatus Sulfotelmatobacter sp.
ATGCCTTGAGTTTGCTGGCGGGATTGCGGCTTGTGCGCGGGCGCTGGGCGAGCTTGCCCGAGGCGGCTTTTACATTCGTCGTGTTGAACAGCGCGGCTGCCGTGGCTTTCTTCAACTTTTTGACCGGACGCAAGGCAAGGTGGGCGCGCTCAGAGTCTTTGCGGAGCGAAGAGGGTTCGCTGGCAGCGTCCATGAAAAGGATTCCGTGAAGATACTCTGGGCCAAAGCGAACAAGATTCTGCCGGTACAGAGCGGCGGGGATATCCGTTCCTACAACCTTGCCTGGCAACTCGCGGCGCGGCACGAACTCACATTTTTCTCCTACTACGATGGCCTGCCGGATGCAGGCTATGAGAAAACCTTGCGCGAGCATTTTCCGGGAGCCGTCTGTCTCTCCATCGGGCAGCGCCGCAACTCGCCATTGCGGCGGGGGCTGGATTATGCACTGCGCTTCCCGCGGCAGGCTCCCTACGCCGTGAGCCGTTTTGCTTCGCACGCGGTCGAAGAGCGATTCGCGCGCTGGCACGCGGACCGGGCTTTCGACGTTGTGGTCTGTGATTTTCTCGATGCGGCGGTGAATCTGCCAAAGGACTTCGGCATTCCGACGGTGTTGTTCCAGCACAATGTGGAGAGTGAAATCTGGCGCCGCCGCGCCGCGACCGAAACCAATCCCGCGCGCCGGATGATTTACGCGACCGAATTCAGGAAGATGCTGGCGTATGAAAAGAATGCGCTACGCCGGTTTCCGCATGTCATCGCGGTTTCCGAGCAGGATCGAAAATTGATGAGCGACTGGGCAGAGGCTGCGCGCATCACCGTGGTCCCAACCGGCGTGGACCTGCGGCAATATCAACCTGATTTGTCGGAGCGCGAGCCGGAGCCGCTGGTTGTGTTCGTCGGTGCGATGGATTGGGAGCCAAACATCGACGCCGTGGAATTTTTCTGCGCGGAGGTTTGGCCACGTGTGCTCGCTCAGATTCCGGACGCGCGGTTTCGCATTGTGGGTCGAAATCCGGACCGGCGGGTGCGGCGCCTGGCGGGCCGTTCGATTACGGTTACGGGAAAAGTCCCTTCGGTCATCGATCACTTGCACCAAGCGGCGGTGGTGGTGGTTCCACTCCGCATTGGGGGAGGAACGCGGCTGAAGATTTATGAGGCGATGGCAGCGGGAAAAGCCGTGGTTTCGACTTCGGTGGGAGCCGAGGGCTTGGATGTGCATCATGGCCGGGACATCATTCTCGCGGACACTCCCAAGGCGTTGGCGGAATCGATTCTTATGCTTTTGACAGATGGCGGGGTAAGAAGGCAATGCGGGCACGCGGCTGCAGAGCTCGCGGCTCGTTACGACTGGCCGGCGGTCGGTGGCAGGTTCGAGGAAGTGCTGGAGAAAGTGGCCGGACACGGGCCATCGAATGCGGCGGGCGAGAGCGCCCGCCGGACAGCCGCAGGGACAGCGGCGCTACCTAATTTTTGAGGACGGACTGGGGAAGCTTGATGGAACGGATCCAATCGAGGGCCACCCGCGAGGCTGAGTCACAAAAGCCCGCATCGTTGAAGGGAGCTTTCTTCTGGCTCAGCGCCTTCTACGTCGTCTACTGCGCCCGTCCAGAGGATTGGATCCCGGGGCTCAAGGACATTCCGCTGGCGAAAATCTCCGGAATCTTTGCTCTGTTGGGGATCATGGTGAGCGCTGGAAAATCGAAGCGCAGCCTGCGCGATCTTCCAGCGGAAGCCAAGTATCTGGCCGCGATGATGGGGTTTCTGTTTTTGGCAGGAGCGCTTTCGCCGGTATGGAAAGGCGGGGCCATCTTCAAGACGCTGGATTTTTCGAAGGTTCTGATCGCCTGGGTGCTGACCTACGTCGTGGTGACGAACTTCGACCGGCTGCGGAAGATCATTTTCATCCAGTCTGCTTCGGTGGTGCTGATTTCGATTGTGTCGATGGCCAAGGGCCGCCACACGGCGAGGCTGGAAGGCGTGATTGGCGGAATTTATTCGAATCCGAACGATCTCGCTTTTGCGATCGTACTTTCGTTCCCTTTCTGCATGGCGTTTTTGCTGAGCAGCCGCCGGGTTCTCAGCAAGATGCTGTGGTTACTGTCCATGCTGGCAATGTCCTTCGCTTTGTTGCTGACGGCTTCCCGCGGGGGCTTTATCACACTGCTGCTTACCGGGTTGGTCGGCTTGTGGCACTTCGGCGTAAAGGGCAAACGGATGTACCTGATCGCGGCGGCGCTTTTCGTGGCGATCGTGGCTGGACTCAGCACCGGCGGACGATTGAAGGATCGCTTCCTTGCCATATCCGATGGAGACCTGGAAACGGGAATGGAAGTTAGCGCCCATGGTTCTTACGAGCAGCGCCGCTATTTGATGCTCGAGAGTGTGGAGGTGATCGAGCATTATCCCCTGGGCATCGGCTTTGGAAACTTCCCGCACTATTCGGGTACCTGGGTTCAGGTTCACGTCGCCTATCTTCAGATGGCAGTGGAGGGCGGGGTTGGCGCTTTGATCTTCTACCTGCTCTTCTTCCGGCGAGGTCTCAAGAATCTGAAGCCCGTGCTTCGGGCAAAGGACAATGATAAAGAGACCGAGCTATTCTCGAAAGCCTTGCATTGCTCATTGATTGGTTTTTTGGTTGGCGGAATCTTTGCTCCCGAGGCTTACCAATATTTCCCGTACTTTGCGGTGGCCTATACATCGGCATTGTTGGCGCTCATCAAAGATAAACAGCGGTTACAGCTACCGGGAGAAGAAATGCCGGACCGCTCACGGTTCGGGCGGAAAAGAAAGATAAGAACAGGCGAGTTGGCCCCCGTGCGGTGAGTCCACGAGCCGAATCGATCATGGCCAAGGTCCGGCAGCAACGGAGTGTAGGGTTGGGGCGGAAGCTCTCTTATGGGGCGCGGTTGCTGCCAGGGTATTTCTGGCAGCGGCTTACGCGGCCTCGTTCCGCCGGCCGCGTGCACTTGATCTTGGCGCTGGCTGATCACTTCGAACCGGCTTTCGCGCCCGAGGACGGTGCCGCGCGCGCTCCCTACGCCGAACAGGAACGACGGCTGGATCGTTGGTGCCGTGAGTATCCAGAGCGGTTCGCCGGGTTCCCCGATGCCGAAGGGCGGCCGTTTGTTCATACCTACTTTTATCCGGCGGAACAGTATGATCGCGCCCACCTCACCCGTCTGGCTGAACACTGCCGGGGGGGCTGGGGAGAAATTGAAATCCACCTCCATCACGGCGTGGGTGCGCCCGATTCGGCGGAGAACACGCGCCGGCAATTGATCGAGTTTCGAGACCAACTGGCAGACGAGCACGGGTGCCTGTCCTACGGCGGCGGACAGACCCGGCCAAGATATGCTTTTGTTCACGGAAACTTCGCACTGGCAAACTCCAGCCTTGGGCAGGGTTGCGGGGTGGACAGCGAGATGCAAATTCTGGCCGAAACCGGCTGCTATGCCGACATGACCTTGCCCGCAGCCATATTTCATGCCGCGCAGACGGGCAAAATCAATTCGCTCTATGAATGCGCACTTCCGCTGATCGAGAGGGCGCCGCATCGCAAAGGTCGTGACCTGGCCAGCCAAAGGGCGGTCGAGAAATTCCCGATCATCGTGCAGGGGCCTTTGATGCTGGATGTTCACCTGCGGGGAAGGCGGCGCTTTGCAATCGACAATGCCGCGCTGACCGGACCCAATCCGGCCAGCCTCTCGCGGTTGGGAAACTGGAAGCGGGCGGCAATTTCGGTTCAGGGGAGGCCGGACTGGCTGTTTATCAAGCTGCACTGTCACGGCATGGACCCGAGACAGGACCATGCCGTGTTGGGCGAGCCTATGCGGCGGTTTCTGCACGATCTGGTTCGCGGGGCGGAAGAGCGAGGCGAAAGGCTGCATTTCGTCTCCGCGCGCGAGATGGTGAACATCATGCTTGCTGCCTGCGATGGGCGAGAAGGCAATCCCGGGGAATACCGCAATTACCGGCTCAAGCGAGAGCGGCCACTCGCGCTGGACAGTGACCGCGACAACCCCTACCAAGTGAGTTCGAAAGGATAAGTCATGTGCGGCATCGCGGGCATGGTGCAAACTCATCCTGACGGCGCGGTCACGGAGGCCGTGATTCAGCAGATGTGTCAGGCGATTGTGCACCGTGGCCCCGATGATGAAGGCGTCTTCGTGAAGGGCGGCGTGGGATTGGGTATGCGCCGGCTGAGCATAATCGATCTGGCCGGCGGCCACCAGCCGCTATTCAACGAAGACAAAACCATCTGGATCGTTTTCAACGGAGAAATCTACAATTTTCTCGATCTCCGTCCAGAGCTGGAACGGCGCGGCCACCGATTTTCCACCCACACAGACACAGAAGTCATTGTGCACTTGTACGAGGAGCATGGCGCCGGATGTGTACAAAAGCTGCGCGGGATGTTTGCGTTTGCCTTGTACGACGAACCCGCGGGGCGGTTGCTGATCGCACGCGACCGCCTGGGCAAAAAGCCGCTCCATTACGGCCTGGACAAGGGAACATTGCTGTTCGCCTCGGAGATTAAGGCCATTCTGGCCGTTCGTCCGGAATTGGCCAAAGTGAGTCAACAAGCGCTTCTGCAGTACCTGTATTTCGGATATGTCCCCGACCCGGCCACCGCCTTTGAGCCGATTCGAAAATTGCCCCCCGGACATCTGCTGGAGTTTGAAAACGGCTCCGTCCGCATTCGCCGATATTGGGATTTGCCGGAGTATGGTACCTACGATCCCGCTAGTGAAGAGGAACTGCTCGAAGAATTGGAAAAACGGCTCGCCGAGGCAGTGCGCATTCGTCTGATTGCAGATGTTCCCCTGGGAGCCATGCTCAGCGGCGGAACCGATTCGTCCACGGTCGTGGCTTTGATGGCACGAGCAACGCCCCGGCCGGTCAAGACTTTTTCCATCGGGTTCCGGCAGGCGGAGTTCAATGAAGCTGCCTACGCGCGCACCGTCGCAGAAAAGTTCTCTACCGACCACCATGAACTGATCGTGGAACCCGATCTGGTCGGCACAGTGACGCAACTGACCGGGCATTTGGAGGAACCATTCGGAGACTCTTCGATGCTGCCGACGTACTTCATCTCCTGCCTGGCGCGACAACACGTGAAAGTCGCCCTCTCGGGAGACGGCGGGGATGAAGCCTTTGCCGGCTACGATCGCTATCGCATTCATCTGCAGGAGCGGTCTCATGAGTGGATTCCGGAGTGGGCGGGACGGTGGTATCGCCAGCATGTGCATCCCCGGGTTCCTTATGCAATGCCGGGACGGAATCTGGCGTATAGCGTTGCGCTCCCCTGGAATGAGCGGTACGCCGAGGGGGTTTCGCTCCAGGGGTTTCAGAGAGAGATGGGGATTCTGTCGGCAGATTTTGTAGCCGCAAACGGCGCACCTCTGCAAGGATTCCTTGAGTATCTTGAAAACGCGCCGGCGCACGATGCTCTGAGCCGTGTGTTGTATCTCGACAGCAAGACGTATTTGCCAGGGGATATTTTGACGAAGGTCGATCGGATGAGCATGGCAACCTCGCTCGAGGTGCGGGTTCCGATGCTTGACCATGTGTTTCTGGAATGGGTGACGGCGCTGGCGCCGCGCTGGAAGATGCCCCAGGGCAGTCAGAAGTTTATTCTCAGAAAGCTCGCGGAGCGCGTGGGTGTGCCCGCTGAGGTCTTGAACCGCCCGAAGCAGGGATTCGCCCTGCCGCTGGGGCATTGGATGCGAAACGAACTGAAAGAAATGGTGCAGACCATCCTGCTCGAAGCGCGCACGCTGCAACGCGGATATTTCAATCCCAAGGGCGTCCGGCGGATGCTCGAAGAGCACTTCAACCGGCGGCGCGACCACTCGGCTCGCCTGTGGCGTCTGCTGGTCTTTGAGCTGTGGCATCGTAATTTTCTGGAAAGCGTTGCTAGCGCGGGAGGGCTGCGCTCCCAACCGGTCGCCGTCCTGAGCGGAGAGAGCGGATGACTGCACCGGCTCTTCCCAGCGATGTTGCGGAGTCGTCGAGAGCGGAAGGAACTGAGATCGAATCGCAGTCGAGCGCCACGGGGCAGCTTGCCGACGTTTTTCTGATGACCAACAGCCTTGAAACTGGCGGGAGCGAGCGCCACTTTTCTCTGCTTGCTCGTGCGCTGGACCGCCGGCGATTCCAGGTTCATTTGGGTTGCATCATGCGGCAGGGCCCGTTTCTGGCGGGCCTGGGTGACATTGCCACGTTTGGACTGGGGGGCAGCCTTTACCGCCTGGAATCGATTCGGGCGCGCCTGCGCCTGGCCAAACACCTCCGGCGCCACCAGGTCGCCATTGCTCACGCCTTCGACTTCTATACCAACTTGACGTTGATTCCTGCCGCTCGTTGGGCACGGGTGCCCGTGCTTATCGGAAGCCAGCGGCAGTTGGGAGATCTGCTCACCTGGAAACAGGAGCGGGCGCAGGCGGCGGTGCTGCGCTGGTGCGACGCGGTGGTTTGCAACTCCCACGCGGCCGCAGCGCGCTTAAGGCGGCTTGGGCTGCGGGCCAACCGGCTTACGGTCATTCGAAATGGCCTGCCCCCGGAGGCCTTCGCCGAGACTGCGCCGGCGCTTCCAAGGGCGCCGGGTGTTTTGCGCGTGGGCATGATTGCGCGTATGAACAGCGCCGCGAAGAATCACCGGCTGTTCCTGCAGATGGCGGCGAGGCTAGGCCGGCGTTTCCCGCAGGCGCAGTTTGTTCTGGCCGGAGATGGGCCGCTGCGTCCCGGGCTTGAGCGCGCGGCGGAGGAATCAGGCGCTGCCGGCCAAGTGCTTTTTCTTGGAGACCGTCGGGATGTGCCCGCCGTTTTGGCCTCGATGGATATTTCGGTCTTGCCCTCGGCATCGGAAAGTCTATCGAACGTGATCATCGAATCGATGGCCGCCGGCGTGCCGGTGGTGGCGAGTCGCGCCGGTGGGAATTGTGAACTCCTGGCCGAAAACCGCGGGGTGCTGGTTCCGGCAAACGATGAAGTCGTGCTCGCCGAGGCGGTTGCACGCCTGCTGCAGGATTCCTCGCTGCGCACGGCGCTGGGGCGGGAGGCGAGGGCCTTCGCCCGCGGGAATTTCACGCTCGATCAAATGCGCCAGCGCCATGAGGAACTTTACCAGGAATTATGGGACAACAAGCGGCCCGGTCGCGCTTCGCCAGGCGGTCTGGCCGCGAAACGGCACACGCGGGTGGCGATGGTTGCGCCATCGCTCCGCTATGTAGGCGGGCAGTCGGTGCAGGCGGACTTGTTGCTGCGCGGCTGGAGCAACGACAAGGAGGTCGAAGTTCAGTTCATACCGATTGATCCGGAGTTCCCCTTCCCCCTCAAATGGATGGAGCGGATTCCGCTTGTGCGCACCGCCATTCGTCAACCAATCTATCTTTTTCAGCTTTGGCGCGGGTTAAAGGATGCCGACATCGCCCACATTTTTTCCGCATCTTACTGGTCGTTTCTGCTCGCGCCCGCGCCTGCCTGTTGGGTGGCGCAGCTGAGAGGCAAGAAAGTTCTGATTCACTATCACAGCGGCGAGGCGCGCGATCATTTGCAGCGCTTCCCCGATGCGAAGCCTGCGCTGAAAAAGGCCGACCAACTCGTTGTGCCCTCGCGGTATCTGGTGGAGGTTTTAGGTGAATTTGGGCTGCAAGCGACGGCGATCCCGAACATCGTCGACGGTGAGCAGTTTTCCTTCCGCATGAGACGTCCTCTGCACCCGCATCTGATTTGCACTCGCGGGTTCCATCCGTACTACTGTGTGCATACGGTCGTGCGTGCTTTCGCTGAAGTGTGCAAGGCGTATCCCGAGGCGAAATTGGACCTGGTCGGCGGAGGACCGCTGGAAGCGGAGATTCGGGCGCTGGTGAGGGATTTGAAGCAGAAGGGAGTTCGGTTCATAGGGGTCGCGGCTTACGAGGACATTGCGCGGTATTACGATCAGGCGGAGATTTTCATCAATGCTTCGCGCCTCGACAACATGCCGGTTTCGATCCTGGAGGCATTCGCTTGCGGACTGCCGGTCGTCAGCACAGACCCAGAGGGGATGCGTCACCTCGTCGAGCATGAGCGAACAGGATTGCTTTCGCCCGTGGGAGATGCGCAGGCGCTGGCGGAGAATGTTATCCGGGTACTTTCGGACGGCGTACTGGCGGAGCGGCTGATCGTAAATGCGCAGCGCGAAATGGAGCGCTATTCGTGGCCGGCAGTGAGAGCGCAATGGCTGGAAGTCTATCAGGAGATGTCCGTAAGTTCCGGCCACGATGCTCAGGTATTCTAGGCCATGACCGCAGCTCTGGGCTCGTGTTCTTCCTTCTCCAGGCAGACGCGATGCCATAGCTCGAGATTCAGCAGCCGCCAAATCTGGTCATAGTGATCGCAGCGGCCCGTGCGATGCTCTTCGAAGAGGCGTTCGACGGCGGCGCGACGGAATAATCCGCGATCTAGGCTGCGCGGTTCGAGAAGCAGATTGCGGATTACATCCAGCCGGGGCCCGGCCAGCCACCGGCTCCAGGGCGTCGGAAAACCCAGTTTTGGCCGATACCGGATGGAGTGCGGAAGCAGGTCCGCCACGGCTTTTTTCAGGATGCGCTTGCCGGCGAAACCGCCCAGTTGCAGCCGCTGCGGGATGTTGACCGCGAATTCCACCAGAACATGATCGAGAAAGGGCACGCGGCTCTCGATGGATGCGGCCATGCTCATGTTGTCCTGCTTCATGAGGAGTTCGACAAGATAGGTCTTGATGTCGGTGTAGAGCAGGCGTTGCAGCATCTCTCCCGAAGAATGTTCCCAGCAGTCGAGAACATGCTGATAAGCAGCGCCGGCGGCGAATTCGTGTGCGAGTTCACTGGTCCATAATTCCACTTGCTGGTCCGCGCTGAAAGCTGAGAAAAAATTATCGAGGTAGAACGAGGCCCAGGATTCGCCGTTGCGGGCGAGGAATGTGTGGGACAACTTGCGGCGGAGGGCGGCGCTGATCCAGGTCGAGTCAGAAATCGACCGGCGAATCCATCTGCGGAACGCTTCCGGAGTTGCATGCGAGTAAATCCGATCCCAGGCGGCATTCTTGAGCGTAAAGGCGTAGCGAGAGTAGCCCGCCAGGGTTTCGTCGGCGCCTTCGCCGGTCAGAACCACTTTGACACGCTCCCCTGCCCGCCGGGCGACAAAAAACAGGGGCACGCTGGATGGCCAGACAATCGGCTCGTCCTCCTGCCAGGTGAGATGAGGCAAAATATCGAAGAACTCCCGCTGGCTGAGCAGAACTTCGTGATGAACCGAGTTCAGATGTCGGGCGACGGTGCGAGCGTAGGACAGTTCGCTGTAGGCGTCTTCGGTGTAGCCGACGGAAAAGGTTTCAATCGGAGTGCCGCGAATTTTGCTCATCAAGGCGGCAACGGCGCTTGAATCCACGCCACCGCTCAGAAAAACCCCCAGGGGCACGTCGCTCATGAGGTGACTGTTTACCGCTTCTTCGAGGAGCTCGCGGTAAGCCTGTACGTAGTAAGCATCCGGGTGGAATGATTCCTCCGCTGCAATGGAAAGATCCCAGTAGCGCTCGAGTCTGAGCTGCCCGTGGGAGTCCACTTCCATCCAATGACCGGGCATCAACTTGCGAATGCCTGCGTAGAATGTGTGTTCGCCGGAAAGATATCCGAAAGCCAGGTACTCCGGGAGCGCGGCGCGATGAAACCGTGCGGCGATTCGCGGATGGGCGAGAATTACCTTGATTTCCGAGGCGAAAACCAGATGCTCGGCTGTGAGTTGGTAGTACAGGGGCTTGATGCCCAGACGGTCGCGCGCCACGAAAAGAACCTGGCGGCGGGTGTCCCAGATCGCGAATGCGAACATGCCGCGCAGATGTTGGACGCAGTCGTGTCCGTATTGCTCGTAGAGATGGACGATGGTTTCAGTATCGCTGTGCGTGCGGTAGACGTGGCCGCGCGCCTCCAGTTGCGGACGCAATTCGCGATGGTTGTAGATTTCACCGTTGAAGACGATCCAGAGAGTGCCATCTTCGTTGCTCAAGGGCTGGTGCCCGTTTGTAAGATCGACGATGCTCAGGCGGCGCATGCCCAGAGCAATCGGACCGCTGGTGTAGACTCCCTCATCGTCGGGACCGCGGTGGGCCATGAGGTGACACATCCGCTGGAGCGTAGCAGC